>NZ_CAWNYS010000045.1:629-24055 GCF_963878295.1 Aeromonas sp. HMWF014
GCACCTGCGGGCTTTGGCTGCCGAGACGGGGGCTGAAACCGGCGCGCTGGCAGCGTTGGGTGATGGCATCGTGCAGGCCTGGCCCCAGTTCGCGGGGGAACAGGATGAAGGGGTCAGCCGCCAGGGCCTCGATGGCGATGGCGCCGCTGCCTGCCAGCGCATGGTGTGGGGGGAGGGCTATCAGCATATCCTCCTCATCGATGAGGTGGTGGGTCAGTGATGAGCTGCTGCTGCAGGGCAGGCGCAGGATGGCGGCATCCAGCTCCTCACTCATCAGGTCGCGTACCAGGTTGGGCATGCTGTTTTCGATGGGATGCAGGCTCACCTCGGGCCAGGCCTGGCGAAAGTCATGGATGAGCCGCAGCACACTCGGGTGCAACACTGTGGAGCCGGCAAATCCCAGGCGCAGGGAGCCGAGCTGACCACGGGCGATGCGCCTGGCCTTCTGCATGGCCTGCTCGGTTTGCGACAATATCCCCTTGGCATCCTGATAGAGGCTCAGCCCCGCCTCGGTCAGCTCCACGCTGCGGGTCAGCCGGTGAAACAGCGGCGTGCCCACCTCCTGTTCTAATTTGCGGATCTGCTGGCTGAGGGGCGGCTGGGCCATGCCCAGCGCCTCGGCCGCCTTGGTAAAGCTCTGCTTCTCTGCCACGGCTACCAGGTAGCGCAGGTAACGAAATTCCATATCTGGTACGTCTCGAAGCTGATGGGTTTGGATATTGGTATCAAGCTGTGATCTTGGTCACTATTGAATCCTGATTTACCAACCTAACAGGATTGGAGGTAAAACCCAAATGGAAACCAATACACAGTGTGACTGTGCCATCGAGATCAGCCAGCAGTTTGCTCGCTGGCAAGCCCGTCAGGGGGGGGGCGAGGTCTATCAGAGCTCCTTGATGAGCGCCCTGCTGGCCGGCGTCTATGAGGGTGAGACCACCATGGCGGATCTGCTGCGCCACGGCGACTTCGGTCTTGGCACCTTCAACCGGCTCGACGGCGAGCTGATTGCGTTCGAGCGCCAGATCCATCAACTCAAATCCGACGGTTCGGCCCGTCCGGCTCAGGCTGGCCAGAAAACCCCGTTTGCGGTGATGACCCATTTTCGCCCCTGTCTGGAGCGCCGCTTCGATCACCCCCTCAGCCGCGACGAGATCCATCAATGGATCGATCAACTGGTGGGCACTGACAACGTCTTCGTCGCCTTTCGGCTCGACGGCCTGTTTGAGCAGGCGCAGGTTCGCACTGTGCCCTGCCAGACCCCGCCCTACAAACCCATGCTGGAAGCCATAGAAGCCCAGCCGCTGTTCTCGTTCAGCCAGCAGCGCGGCACCCTGGTGGGCTTTCGCTGCCCACCCTTCGTGCAGGGGATCAACGTGGCCGGTTATCACGAGCACTTCATCACGCAAGATCGCCAGGGGGGCGGCCACATCCTCGATTACGCAATGGGCCACGGCCAGCTGCAGCTGTCTGTGGTTCAGCACCTCAACATAGAACTGCCACGCAATCCGGCCTTTCAGCAGGCCGATCTCAATCCCGCCGATCTGGACCGCGCCATTCGCGCTGCCGAAGGCTAACCCTTTCGCTCAACAAGGAGTCATTGTCATGGAAAATCAACACTGGGGCTGTGGGGCCGAACTGGTTGTGCGCCACCTGGAGGCGCAGGGCGTCAAGCAGGTATTCGGTATTCCGGGGGCCAAGATCGATCGGGTGTTCGATGCGCTGGAAGACTCCCCCATCGACACCATAGTGGTGCGCCATGAGGCGAACGCGGCCTTCATGGCTGCCGCCGTGGGCCGGCTGACCGGCAAGGCCGGGGTGGCATTGGTCACCTCGGGGCCAGGCTGTTCCAACCTCATTACCGGGCTGGCCACCGCCACTTCCGAAGGGGATCCCATGGTGGCACTGGGTGGCGCGGTGCGACGGGCCGATGGCCTCAAACTCACTCACCAGAGTCTGGATACTGTCAGCCTGTGCCGCCCTGTCACCAAGTTCTGCGCCCAGGTGGGCACAGGATCCGCCCTCTCTGAGGTCATGGCCAACGCCTTTCGGTCCGCCGAGCTGGGTCGCCCCGGTGCGGCCTTCGTCAGCCTGCCCATGGACATCATCAACGAGCCGACCGATGGCGCCATCCTGGTGCCCAGAGCCATTCCTGAACCCGGTGCCGCCGATACGGCAGGCATAGACAGGGCGTTGAGCCTGCTGGCGCAAGCCCGCAAACCCGTGGTGCTGCTCGGCTTGCTGGCCAGCCGGCCGGAAAACTCTCTCGCGGTGCGCGCCTTTTTGGACAAGAGCGGGTTGCCGGTGACGGGCACCTATCAGGCGGCCGGTGTGGTGGACTCCCACCATTTCGATGACTTCGCCGGTCGGGTGGGGCTGTTCAACAACCAGCCGGGGGACAGGTTGCTGCAGGGGGCAGATCTGGTGATCTGTATCGGTTACAGCCCCATCGAATATGACCCTGTGCTGTGGAACGACACGGGTGAACGGCAACTGCTGCACATCGATGCCCTGCCGGCGGAGATCGACAGCAGCTACTGCCCGGCGGTGGAGTTGGTTGGGTCCATTAGTGCCAATCTGTATTGCTTGACCAAGATGCTGAACAAACCGCTGGCACGGGATCCCGCCATCGCCGCTCTGCTCGGGGAGATCCGCATCCAGCGCCATCAGCTGACCCAGCATGCCCAACATCTGGGTGGCATGCCGATCCATCCGCTGCGCATCGTCAAGGAGCTGCAGGACATCATAGGGCAGGACATGACACTGTGTGTGGACATGGGTAGCTTCCACATCTGGATTGCCCGCTACCTCTACAGCTTCCGGGCGCGCCAGGTGCTCATCTCCAACGGTCAGCAGACCATGGGGGTGGCGCTGCCCTGGGCCATAGGCGCTGCCATGGTGCGGCCGGGGGAGAAGATCATCTCTGTCTCCGGCGATGGCAGCTTCATGCAGTCGAGCATGGAGCTGGAGACGGCGGTGAGGCTCAAATCCAACATAGTGCACATCATCTGGGTCGATAACGGCTACAACATGGTGGCGATGCAGGAGGAGAAAAAGTACCGCCGTAGCTCGGGGGTGAGCTTCGGGCCCATCAACTTCAAGGCCTATGCCGAGTCCTTCGGGGCGGCCGGATTTGCAGTCACCAGCGCCGAAGAGTTGCGACCGACTCTGCGCGCCGCTATGGCCGTGGTGGGGCCTGCCGTGGTGGCTATACCGGTGGATTACAGTGACAACCACCTGCTGATGGAGCAGCTCAGACCCGAGTTGCTGAGCTAGCGATCAAAAGGGGGGCAGAGTTGCCCCCGGCCAATAGCAGAGCGCCCCTTGCCGGTTGGCAAGGGGCGCTCTGTCATGACAAAAGGGTCTCCGCGATGGCGGCAGGGGTCATGGCATGACAGCAGGGGGCATCACCATGGGGCCGGCCACCGCGAGGGCGGCTTCGTCCCCGCGCAGCACCCGCACCAGCGCGAGGGCAAATTCGATGGCGGTGCCTGGCCCCTGGCTGGTAACCAGGCGATGTGTCTCATCCGTCACGACCCGTGCCGTGCTGAGCTGGCGAGTGGGCAGCTGGGCCTGAAAGCCCGGGTGGCAGGTCACGCTGGCATCTCCCAGCAAATCATGATGTTGCAGTACCACCACGGGGGCGGCACAAATGGCCGCCCGCCAGCAGCCGAGCGTCGCCTGCTCCCTGAGCAGGTCGATGGCGAGAGGCGTATCACGGATTGCTTCGCTGCCGGGCAAACCGCCCGGCACGACGATGGCCTCGAAGTCACGGCTGGTCAGCTCGTCGATATGATAGTCAGCGACCAGCTGCACCCCGCGGGAGGCGCGGATCTGGCGCAGACCCGCTGGACAACAGGAGGCGAGCAGCACCTCGATGCGGGCGCGCACTAGGGTGTCGACGATGGCGACCGTCTCTATCTCTTCCGAGCCCGGGGCTACCAATACCAATACGGTCATACTGCACTCCTTGGTTGCCCGCGCTCTTGCCGGGCTCAGCGCTTCTCTTTGATGGCCTGATAGAGGCCCTGATTGACCGGCACCGCTATGCCGTGTTTGGCGGCGCAGGCCAGCAGGAAGCCGGTGATGGCCTCGATCTCGGTCTCCCTGCCCTGCTCCATGTCCTGGTACATGGAAGAGTAATTGTCGGCGGTGAGCTCCACCACCGTCATGGCGCGGCGCAACAGCTCATCGCTGCTGGTGGGCTGGCCTTCGGCCTGCATCACGTCCGCGACTTCCACGCAGATCTGTTGCAGGACATCGGCGAAGCGGGGGCCGGCCAGTTCACCATTTTTGAGTTTATAGAGCGCGGTCAGCGGATTGATGGCGCAGTTGATGGCGAGTTTTTGCCACTGGCGAGCCAGGATCTGCTCATCCCAACCGGCCTGACCGAGGGCGGCGCCGAGATCGTCCGCTAGGGTGGCATAGGCTTTGGCCGCCTCATTGACCGGGCCGAGCCAGGTTTCACCCTTGCCGGTATGGCGGAACACAAAGTGGCCGCCCTGCATGGCGCCGTGGCTGGTGACACCCGCAATGACAGGGTTATGGGGGAACAGCTGGGCCACCTGCTCGGCTATGCCCATGCCATTGTGCAGCAGCACTATGGGTACTCCCGCAGCCAGCTTGCCCACCAGCGGCGTCAGGGCCGACACCACCTGACCGGCCTTGGTCACCACCAGCAGACGCGTGATCTGGCCTGGCTGGCTAATGAAACCGCGCTCGATGGCAATCAGCTGGGTATGGCCATCCAGCGAGGTGAAGTCGATCCTGGGATGCAGGGTCGAACGGTGACGATCGCGCAGCAAAACGCGGGTAGGTTGACCGCTTTGAGTCAGCAGGGAGGCGAAGACGCCACCCAGGGCGCCGCAGCCCAGCAGTGACCATTGGGGGGAGGAGGGCAGTCGGGAACTGTGTAATCCGCTTGGCATGGAGAGACTCAATCAAGGTAGGGGTTGTATTCCGGTCAACCCCCGCCGGGGATAAGTGAAGATGTCGCGTGGCGGACACTAACAGGTCTCGCCATTCCTGCGCGCAGGGGATTCTAGCAGAGCAATCCCATCGAAATCAGCAAATTTGCCGGTTTTCTGGTAGATTTGCCCCCTTATAGCGCAACATGAGGAGCCCTGACATGCCGTCATTCGATATTGTCTCTGAAGTCAAAATGAACGAGGTGTTGAACGCCGTCGATAACGCCAATCGTGAACTGGCGACCCGTTTCGATTTTCGTGGTGTTGAAGCCAGCTTCGAGCTGAACAAAGAAGAAGTGAAGCTGGAGGCCGATGCCGATTTCCAGCTCAAGCAGATGGTCGAGATCCTGCGCGCAGCCCTGCTCAAGCGCAACATCGAGAACAGCTCAATGGACGTGGGTGATAGCGTTCACTCTGGCAAGCGTTTCCACCTGAACGTCAAGTTCAAGCAGGGGATCGAGAAAGAGATCGCCAAGAAACTGGTGAAGCTGATCAAGGATTCCAAGATCAAGGTGCAGGTCGCCATTCAGGGTGATGAAGTGCGGGTCACCGGCAAGAAGCGTGACGATCTGCAGGAAGCCATGGCGCTGGTACGTGGTGCCGAGCTGGGTCAGCCGATGCAGTTTCAGAATTTCCGCGATTGATAATGGGCGGGAGGGGTCGGCCCTCCCCCCTTGCGCGCTCGCCACGCAGTACGGCCGTCAAAGGTTCGATGGCAGAGCCATAAAAAAACCGGAGCAGCTGCTCCGGTTTTTTGTATCTGCATTACCCGTTTGATTAGAACTTGTAGGTAACGGAGAAGTAGTGGCTGAAGCCGGAGCTCTTCCAGGGGGTACCGTCAAACGCGGCAGAGCCGTCTTTGTTGCCGTAGGCATCCATGAAGTACTTCAGGCCATAACCCACAGCGTAGCGATCAGAGTGCCAGTAGATACCGTGGAAGGTCGCCAGGTTGTCGCTGGTACGGTCGGCACGGCTGTGGGTATCCAGATCGAAGGCATAATCCAGGTAACCTTGATAGGAGACGAAGCTGCCGTTGCTGAAGGTATAGAAAGGCTTGAACCAGTTCATGGCGAACCAGTAACCGTTCCAGTCACCTTCTTCTTCGGTGAAGAACTGGTTTTCAGTGGCGTGACGGGCATACAGGTTCATGCCAACTTTGCCAAACCAAGGCACCATGACATCGGCACCCAGACCGATCATGTTCTCCATCTGGTTGTCACCGATGTTGTTCAGGGAGGCGATGTACACCTCTTGCACCGGGCCGAAGGAGAGATCTTTGCCAGTCAGCGCATCCAGAGACAGACGCGGTGCAAACTTCATGAAGAGGTTCTGACCATCGTGCTTGTCGCTGTGACGGGAGTTGAAGACGTCGAATACGTCGACGTAACCGTACAGATCAAACAGACCTGAACGACCACCGAATTCCATTTCGAAATAGGTGTCGTTGTAGCCATCCTGACCGGCGGTGAAGGGACGCTGGTCGATGGTGTGCATGAGGTTGAACTGCATCCACTTGTAATCATTCTTGTGGATGTCACCACTGTAGTCAGCAGCAAAGGCCGGGGTGGCGGCAGCAGCCAGCAGACCGGCAGCGATAAGAGTCTTGGTAAATTTGGCCATTTTATTGGTCTCTTGTACGTTAGTTGAGGTTTTCCGTAGCCTACCCATAAGGAGCGGGGGGCATTCTAGCCAAATAAATTCATCGGAGAAACAAGAGCCGGGGAACTTTATTTGGAAGTGTGAATCTAATCACCCCCAAATTTACGCAAACGCTTGCTATTTATCCGATTCCGGTAGCAACGGCTTTCCTCGTTTGGCAACCATGATGATCAAGACCAACACAGGGATGCCAAGCAGGCTGGTACCGATAAAGAAGGTACTGTAGCCAAACTGTTCGACGAAATGTCCAGAAAACCCGGCCAGCAGCTTGGGCATCAGCAGCATGACAGAGCTGAACAGGGCGTACTGGGTGGCGGAAAACGCCACGTTGGTCAGGCTCGACAGATAGGTCACGAAGGCGGCTGTTGCTATGCCGGCGCTCAGGTTGTCGAGAGAAATGATCAGGGTCAGCAGCTCGAGGTTGTGGCCCACTTCGTTGAGCAGAGCGAACAGCAAGTTGGTGCTGGCGGTGAGCAGGGCGCCGAGAAACAGGATTCGCAGGGTGCCAAAGCGCATCACCAGCACTCCCCCCAGGGCGGCCCCCACCAACGTCATGATGACGCCATACACCTTGGTGATGGTGGCCACTTCCGTCTTGCTGAACTGCATGTCCACGTAAAAGCTGTTGGACATCACCCCCATTACCACATCCGAGATGCGATAACAGGCGATGAGCCCCAGGATCAGCATGGCCGAGCCGCCGTAACGGCGGAAAAAATCGGCAAACGGACACCAGATGGCCTCGTAGATCCAGGCGCCGGCGCCGGCCAGCGAGGTGGGCCAACCACGGGAGAGCAGCAGCGCCTTACGCGCCGCTTGCTGCTCGTTCTGACCGGCGAGATCGATATCCGGTTCGTGGCAGATCAAGGTGGTGATGACGCCGAGTGACATAAGAGCCGCCATCAGCAAATAGGTGAGTCGCCAGCCGTTGTAGTCATAGCCGCTGTTGCTGCCGAACCAGGCGGCCAGCGCCAGCGCCCCTGCGCCGGCCATGATCATTGCCAGCCGGTAACCCGTCATGTAGGAGGCCGCCATGGCCGCCTGCAACCGCTCCGGCGCAGACTCGATACGATAGGCATCGATGACGATATCCTGCGTCGCGGAGGAAAACGCCACCAGCAGGGCAAACAGGGCGAGTTGGGCGAGCTGGGTCTTGGGATCGCAATAGGCCATGCCTACCAGAGAGAGGGCAATCACTACCTGGGAGAGCAGCATCCAGCTGCGGCGCCGTCCCAGCCAGCGGGCGAGCAGTGGCAGCTGCAGCCGGTCAACCAGCGGCGACCACAGCCACTTGAGGCCATAGGCCAGCGCCACCCAGCTCATGTAGCCGATGTCGGTCAGGCTGACATCGGCCTCGCGCAACCAGAACGAGAGGGTGCCAAAGACCAGCAGCAGAGGCAGGCCGGACGAGAAGCCCATGGCAAACAGTATGAGGACCCGAGTCTCGAGGTAGACGGCGAGCGAATCTCGCCAGCTCGGTGTACGGACAGTGTTCAAATACCTGACTCCTCTGGGAAAATTGCGCCATTTTGTCAGGTTCGGGGGGGATAGCCAAGGCAAGCCGAGCGTGGTGGGGCTCGATTCAGGGGCGTGAACCCATGCAGTGGTGCGGGCAGGGGCCCTCGGTGGTCAGATAGTTGGCACACGCCATCAGCTGCAGGCGCAGCCAGACGTCGGTGATGATCTGCTGCTCATCCCACTGATGCAGGCTGTGCAGCAGGTACCAGAACACCCCTTCCTGGTCGGTGGCCGGTTGTTTGTCTGCCGGGATATGGGGCAAGTCTTGCCAGTGAGAGAGGAGCTGCCAGCTCAGATCTTCCAACTGCTGATAGGGGATTTCTCGTGCCAGAAAATGACGAACTGCCTGGGCCAGCGAGACTGTGTGTTGGGCTAGGTAGTCGTTGCAGGTCACCGGAACCTCCTTCTCCTCGTGTGGGCCATACCCCGGGGAAATGGGGTAAGGTCAGAGTATAGAAAGGGACGCCGGTGACCCGGGCAAAGACGCGGCGGAATGTGATCCGGCCCGCGTTATTTCTCCGCCAGCAACACCACCTTCTTCAGGATAATGGGGCTGGTGGGCACGTCGTTGGCGCGCAGAATGGAGCTGTAACCCGTCTGCACCTGGGCCAGTTTGTCCAGCACCTCCATGCCCTGTACCACTTGGCCGAATACGGTATAACCGGCGCCAGCACTGGCGTTGAGGTTGTTGTTGTCGGTCAGGTTGAAGTAGAACTGGCGGGTGGCGCTGTCCACGGCCTGGGTACGGGCCATGGCGATGCTGCCACGCTTGTTGGGCAGGCCGCCCTTGGACTCGTTGACCACGGGGTCAAAGGTCGGCAGTTGCTGGAACTGCTGGTTATAGCCGCCCCCCTGCACCACGAAGTCCTGGATCACCCGGTGGAACAGGCTGCCGTCATAGCTGCCGTCCGCCACGTAGCGCAGGAAGTTTTTCACCGTCTGCGGCGCCTGTTTGGAGGCCAGCTCCACCACTATGTTGCCGTGATTGGTCTCCATCCTGACCTTGGGGCCAGCGAAGGCCAGCGGGGTGATCAGCATGACCAGTAACCAGAGTTTTTTCATTTAACTATCCTCGCTCAGTTCGGTTGACCCTTGAGATAACCACGCAGGGCATTGTCCGCCATGATCTGTTGCAGCAAGCTGCCCAGCTGCTGGTTCAGGATGGATTCCAGCTCGGCCATGGTTGGTTCACCCGGACCTTCCTTGCTGGAGGACATGTTGAACTGCTTGGTCAACTTGCTGCCCTGGAAGTCCGCAATCACCTGCAGGCTGACGCGGGACTTGGTGACATAAGTGAAGGTCTTCTCTTCCACCGTGACAAC
Organism: Aeromonas sp. HMWF014; assembly: GCF_963878295.1. Taxonomy (NCBI): domain Bacteria; kingdom Pseudomonadati; phylum Pseudomonadota; class Gammaproteobacteria; order Aeromonadales; family Aeromonadaceae; genus Aeromonas; species Aeromonas sp. HMWF014. Next base: position 10,093 of record NZ_CAWNYS010000045.1, read on the forward strand.
GGCGCTGGAGATGGCAAGGGTCAGATTGGTGGTACCGCTATTGCCAACGATCAGTCCCTGGCTGCGCAGACCTTCCGCCAGTTTCTCGGCCAGCAGGTTGTTGAGCGGCTGTTCGCTGTTGACCAGCACGACGGCCTTATCTTTCTTCTTGATGGCGAAGACGTAGGCAGCTTCACGCTTGTCGACGCCTTCCAGGGTGATGCGGTTGCCTGAGTAGTACTGCTGATTGGAAGGGACCACCTGCGGGTTGAGCAGCGCGGTTTCCGGCCAGTGAGTCGCGCAACCACCCAGCATCAGGGCGGCCAGCAGCAAGAGTGACTTTTTCATCATGGTTTCCTTTAAAGCGTTTGATGGCAGTTAACGTTTGATGGCTTTCAAAATAACGAATTTGCTGTTCGACGCAACGACCTGTGCGTTGGCAAACAGGCGCTTGAGTTTGTTGTGATAATCCAGATGACGGTTGCCTACTATCCAGAGTTCCCCCCCCTGGGGCAATACCCGGTGGGCATCGCTGAACATCTGCCAGGCGATATGATCGGTGATCGCCTGCAACTGATGGAAGGGCGGGTTGCAGAGGATCCGATCCGCCGAGCCCACCTCCACACCATCGAGACAGTTATTGACCATGAAGCGGGCGCGGGGCAGGGCATCCGGCAGATTGTGTTCGACGTTGAGCCGCGCCGAAGCGACCGCCATATGGGATTCGTCGATAAAGGTCACCTCCACTTCGGCATCCCGCGCCAGCAGCGCCAGCCCCAGCACGCCGTTGCCGCAACCCAGGTCGATCACCTTGCGTGCACTGTGCACAGGCAAATTGTCCAGCATGAAACGGGCACCAATATCCAGGCTGGTACGCGAAAACACATTGGCATGGTTGTGGATGAGCATGTCGGTGCCCTCCAGTGGCCAGACGGTCGGGAAGGGATTGTTCAGGGGGGTGGCCGATGTGCCATCGACGGTGCAATGAATGAGGCGTGCCTTCTTCCAGGCCAGCGAAGTGCGAGTCTGTCCCAGGTATTTTTCAAACAGCGCCAGGGTCGAACTGTGAATGTCCTTGGCCTTGCCGGCGGCGAGGATGCGGGTGGCCGGGGTTGCCACCTGACGCAGGGCCAACAGTTGCTGCTCCAGCAGCGCCTGATATTTGGAGACCTTGATCACCACCAGTGCCGGGGCTGGCGGCAGAGGGGACAGCGTATCCTGCAGCGTGATGGCATTGGGATCCAGCTGGTTTTCCGCGAGGTTGGCCAGGGTGGCCCGCTCGCTGATGTAGGAGTCGCTCACACAGACAGGAGTATGGTCGTGCAGGTAGGCTGCCAGGGCACCGAAGCCGTCATTCATAATGATGACGGGGCCCGCTTGCGCGAGCGGTGCTTCTGCCAGGGTATTGATCAGATACTCGTCTGCCGCATCCCAGGCCTGCAACGGATCCTGGCTCTGGCGTGGATAGCGATACAGGGTCAGACGACAATGAGCCGTTTCGAGAAGGGTTTGCATAAGCGAAGCGTCCAGATGATTCATAAAACAGGCGCCAGCGGGGCGCAAAGTGGCGCTATTCTAGCGGGGGCGGAGAATTTCACCAGTCCGGCGGCACAGGGCGAGAGGCAAAACCGGGCCCATTTTCCCGTGGCGGACGATTTCGTCATACCACCAACCCTGGCTACAATGGCCGGACATCCATTTTGGGAGTTTTGCTCGTGACCATGCAACAACAGATCGAGGCCAAGTTGGCCGCTGCTTTGTCCCCCAGCCACCTGCAGGTGATCAACGAAAGCTACATGCACAGGGTCGCGCCGGGATCAGAGAGCCATTTCAAGGTAGTGGTGGTGAGCCAGGCTTTTGAGGGTCAACGATTGTTGGCACGCCATCGCCAGGTCAATGGCGTGCTGGCCGACGAGCTGGCGGGTGCCATTCATGCACTGGCGTTGCATACCTATACGGAGCAGGAGTGGCGGCAACGGGAACAGGCACCGACGACGCCGAGTTGCGTCAGCAAGAATGGTCTGGCCTAAGGCTATTGACGAATTGATTACCCAATCCTCGATTAATTAACAATTACTAAACGTTTTTTGCGGCGTCGCTAGCCCCTGCTTGTGACGTCGCTCTCCTGCCCAGACATTCAAATTTCTAGTCGATTTTTGAACATAAACGCCATTACCTACTTTGGGGTAATAATGGCCAGTGCGAGGCAAACCCTGAGGTTTAGTGAATAAATCGGCATGATTAAATTTCGATGATTTTGTGATAGAGCGGGGATTTTCCCCATTTTGCATGGCAGTAAACTGGCCATAAGTGCTAAACTCAACTGCTTTTGAATGACCCTGTATGTTGCTGATTTGTTTGTTTCTTCGACATTATTTTGCAACATAAACGGGCTCATTCAACAACTCGTCGTGATGTATTTCTCGGCGCTAATCAACCTGTCTTCCCTTAACGGTAGTGCAAGTGAGTATGATTACAATTAAAAGAGGACTGGACATCCCCGTGCTGGGTGCTCCGGAGCAAGTAATCTACGATGGCCCGGCCATCACCCGTGTTGCTACACTCGGCGAAGAGTTCGTGGGGATGCGGCCTACTATGTTCATCAAAGTAGGTGATCGCGTCATTAAAGGTCAGGAGCTCTTCGAAGATAAGAAGAATCCCGGCGTTAAATTCACGGCCCCTGCCACCGGTGTGGTTTCAGAGATCAACCGGGGTGCCAAGCGCATTCTGCAATCCGTTGTCATCGAACTCGATGGGTCCGACGAGCAGGTGACCTTTGAGCATTTTGCGTCCGCCGAGCTGGCACAGCTCGCGCGCAGCAAGGTGCAAGAGATCCTGGTCGCATCAGGCCAATGGACTGCGTTGCGTACCCGCCCGTTCAGCAAGGTGCCGGCCGTGGAGTCTTCTCCCCGCGCCATCTTCGTCACCGCGATGGACACCAACCCGCTGGCCGCCAGTAGCGACCTCATCATCAAGGAACAGTCTCAGGCTTTCCTCGATGGTTTGGCGGTATTGACTCGCCTGACTGATGGCGCTGTCTACGTCTGCAAGGGCGAGGCCAGTCTGCCGCACGCTTCCCTGGCGCAAGTCAAAGAGGAAGTGTTCGTCGGCCCACACCCTGCCGGTCTGCCTGGTACCCATATCCACTTCCTGGATCCGGTCAGCGCCAAGAAGGTGCAGTGGTACATCAACTATCAGGATGTCATCGCTTACGGCAAGCTGTTCACTACAGGCCAGATCTTTACCGACAAGGTGATCTCTTTGGCCGGTCCGAACGTGGTCAAGCCACGCCTGCTGCGCACTCGCATGGGCGCCTGCATCAGCCAGCTGACCAACAACGAGCTGCGTGCGGATGAAAACCGCGTCATCTCCGGTTCCCTGCTCAGTGGTGCCAAGGCCGAAGGTGTGCATGACTACCTGGGTCGCTACCACAACCAGGTGAGCGTGCTGGGCGAAGGGCGTGAGAAAGAGTTCCTGGGTTGGGTCAATCCCAGCGCCAGCAAGTTCTCCATCACCCGCACCACCCTCTCTCATCTGATGAAGGGCAAACTCATCAACTTCACTACCACCACTAACGGTAGTGATCGCTCCATGGTGCCTATCGGCAACTATGAGCGTGTGATGCCGCTCGACATCCTGCCGACCCTGCTGCTGCGGGATCTGATCTCCGGTGACATCGATGGCGCCCAAGCGCTCGGTTGTCTGGAGCTGGATGAGGAAGATTTGGCGCTCTGTACCTTTGTCTGCCCCGGCAAGACAGAGTACGGCCCAGTCTTGCGTGAGTGCCTGACCAAGATAGAACTGGAAGGTTAAGCGATGAGTTTCAAGCAACTTCTTGAAAATATGGAACATCACTTCGAGCCGGGTGGAAAGTACGCCAAGTACTACGCCCTGTTCGAGGCGGCGTACACCCTGTTTTATACCCCCGGGTCCGTGACCCGCAATGCTGCCCACGTTCGTGATGCGATCGATCTGAAACGCATGATGATCATGGTGTGGCTGGCCGTGTTCCCGGCCATGTTCTGGGGCATGTTCAACGTCGGCAATCAGGCGATTGCTGCCATTGCTCATCTGGGCACGGCAGCCGGTGCCGACACCTGGCAATATGCACTGGCACAACTGCTGGGAGCCTCGCTGGATCCTGCGGTCGCCGGTATCGGCAGCAAGATGCTGATCGGCGCCACTCACTTCCTGCCCATCTACCTGACCGTGTTCCTGGTCGGCGGTTTCTGGGAAGTGCTGTTCGCCATGGTGCGCAAGCACGAGATCAACGAAGGCTTCTTCGTGACCTCGATCCTGTTTGCTCTGATAGTGCCTCCCCAGCTGCCCCTGTGGCAAGCCGCGCTGGGCATCACCTTCGGTGTGGTGCTGGCCAAGGAAGTGTTCGGTGGTACCGGCAAGAACTTCCTGAACCCGGCCCTGGCAGGTCGTGCGTTCCTGTTCTTCGCCTACCCGGGCCAGATCTCCGGTGATGCTGTCTGGGTTGCCGTTGATGGCTACTCGGGCGCAACTGCTCTGAGCCAGTGGGCCCAGGGCGGCCAGATGGCGTTGATCAACGATGCCACCGGTCAGGCTATCAGCTGGATGGATGCCTTCCTCGGCAACCTGCCAGGTTCCATCGGTGAAGTCTCCACCCTGATGATCCTCATCGGTGCCGCCATGATCGTCTACATGCGGATCGCCTCCTGGCGCATCATCGCAGGTGTGATGATCGGCATGGTCGCTACTTCCCTGTTGTTCAACGTCATTGGTTCCGATACCAACCCCATGTTCAACATGCCCTGGCATTGGCATCTGGTGCTGGGTGGCTTCGCTTTTGGTATGGCCTTCATGGCGACCGATCCGGTTTCCGCCGCCTTTACCAACAAGGGCAAGTGGTGGTACGGCGCGTTGATTGGCGTCATGGTTGTGCTGATCCGTGTCGTGAACCCTGCGTTCCCGGAAGGCATGATGTTGGCCATTCTGTTTGCCAACTTGTTTGCCCCCCTGTTTGACCATTTCGTGGCTCAGGCGAACATCAAGCGGAGGATCGCTCGTGGCGTTTAAGAAAGACTCTACTGTCGGCACCCTGACGGTTGTAACTGGTCTGTGTCTGGTCTGTTCCATCGTGGTCTCTGTGGCTGCGGTGGGTCTGCGTCCAGCTCAGCAGGTAAACAGGGCGTTGGACAGACAAAGCAACATCTTGTCCGTTGCCGGCATCGATATCAGCAATGTAGCCAGGCGTGACCTGGCCCAATTGTACGGTGAGAAGATTGAAGCGCGTCTGGTTGACCTGACCACGGGTGAATTTGTTGACGGCGATGCCGACAACTTCGACATCAGGCGGGCAGCGAAAGACCCGGCTACGAGTATTCGTCTGGCGCCAGCCGACGACCGGGCTGGCTTGCGTCAGATCTCCAGAGTGATGCCGGTGTTCATTGCCAAGGATGCAGAAGGCCAAGTCGACAGCATCATACTGCCCATCTCCGGCCAGGGTCTGTGGTCTACCATGCATGCTTTCGTCGCCGTGGCTGCTGATGGCGAGACCATCCAAGGCATCACCTACTATGACCACGGGGAAACCCCGGGGTTGGGTGGCGAGATTGGAAATCCGGTCTGGCAAGCGCTGTTCAAGGGCAAGAGGTTGTTCGATCAGGATGGCATGCCAGCCTTGCGAATCATCAAGGGCCAAGCCCCTGCAGGTTCAATGCATGAGATCGATGGCCTGTCAGGCGCGACTCTGACCGGCAACGGTGTACAGAACACGTTCGACTTCTGGATGGGACCCAAGGGCTTTGGTCCTTTCCTGGCCAAGGTTCGTGCAGGAGAAATCAACAATGGCTGACAAGAGCGAAATGAAGAAGTTGCTGTTGACGCCTGTGCTCGGCAACAACCCCATTGCACTGCAGGTGCTGGGTGTTTGTTCCGCGCTGGCCGTTACCAGCCAGATGCAGACTGCGTTTGTGATGACGCTGGCGGTGACCGCGGTAACCGCCTTCTCCAACCTGTTCATCTCCCTGATCCGCAACCAGATCCCGAACAGCGTGCGGATCATCGCCCAGATGGCGGTGATTGCCTCACTGGTTATCGTGGTTGACCAGGTGCTCAAGGCGTATGCCTACGACATCTCCAAGCAACTGTCGGTATTCGTGGGTCTCATCATCACCAACTGTATCGTCATGGGCCGCGCTGAAGCGTACGCCATGAAGAGTGCCCCGCTGCCCTCCTTCCTGGATGGTATCGGCAACGGTATGGGCTATGGCGCCATTCTGTTGAGCGTCGCTACCGTGCGTGAACTGCTGGGCTCCGGCACCTGGTTCGGCATCGAGCTGCTGCCGCTGGTGAACAACGGTGGCTGGTATGTGCCCAACGGCCTGCTGCTGCTGCCGCCGAGTGCATTTTTCATCATCGGTCTGATCATCTGGGGCGTACGCACCAAGGATCCCAAGCAGGTGGAGGCGAAGGATTAAGGTATGGAACATTATCTGAGTCTGTTGATTCGTTCGATTTTCATCGAAAACCTGGCCCTCTCTTTCTTCCTGGGGATGTGTACCTTCCTGGCAGTCTCCAAGAAGGTCAAGACATCTATGGGTCTTGGTGTTGCTGTCATCGTGGTGCAAACCATCGCGGTGCCGGTCAACAACCTGATCTATAACTACGTCCTGAAGCCGGGGGCTATCTCCCCCGAGCTTGATCTGAGCTTCCTGAGCTTTATCACCTTTATCGGTGTTATTGCGGCATTGGTGCAGATCCTGGAGATGGTGCTGGACAAGTACTTCCCGGCCCTCTACAACGCGCTTGGCATCTTTTTGCCGCTCATCACTGTGAACTGTGCCATCTTCGGTGGCGTCTCTTTCATGGTGCAGCGTGACTACAACTTCATCGAGTCTGTGGTCTACGGTGTGGGTTCAGGGGCAGGCTGGATGCTGGCGATCGTTGCGCTGGCAGGTATCCGCGAGAAGATGAAGTACTCCGATGTTCCACACGGCCTGCGTGGTCTGGGCATTACCTTCATCACCACAGGCCTGATGGCGCTGGGCTTCATGTCCTTCTCTGGTATCTCCCTGTAATCGGCTTTCCTGCAATCAGAAAGGAACGATAGATGGAAATTATTTTGGGTGTGGTCATGTTTACCGTGATCCTGCTGGCACTGGTGGCAGTCATTCTGTTCGCCAAGTCCAAGCTGGTGACTGCGGGCGACGTGACAATCAGCATCAACGGTGATCCGACCAAAGCCGTGGTTGGCCCTGCTGGCGGCAAACTGTTGGGTGCACTCTCCGGTAGTGGTATTTTTGTCTCCTCTGCCTGTGGTGGCGGTGGCTCTTGCGGTCAGTGCAAGGTACGGGTGAAATCCGGTGGCGGCGACATTCTGCCGACCGAGCTGGATCACATCAGCAAGGGTGAAGCCCGTCATGGGGAGCGTCTGGCCTGTCAGGTCACTGTGCGTTCCGACATGGATATCGAGCTGCCGGAAGAGATCTTCGGGGTGAAGAAGTGGGACTGTACCGTTATCTCCAACGATAACAAGGCCACCTTCATCAAGGAGCTCAAGCTGCAGATCCCCGATGGCGAGAGCGTCCCGTTCCGCGCCGGTGGTTATATCCAGATCGAAGCACCGGCTCACCACGTGCAGTACAAGCACTTCGATATTCCCGAGGAGTATCGTGGCGACTGGGATCGCTTCAAGATCTTCGAACTGGAGTCCAAGGTCGATGAGCCAATCATCCGTGCCTACTCCATGGCCAACTATCCGGAAGAGTTCGGCATCATCATGCTGAACGTGCGGATCGCGACCCCGCCCCCGAGCAACTGGACTGCTCCTCCGGGACAGATGTCTTCCTACATCTTCAACCTGAAGGCTGGCGACAAGGTGACCATCTCCGGTCCGTTCGGTGAGTTCTTCGCCAAGGACAGCGACGCCGAAATGGTGTTCATCGGTGGTGGTGCAGGTATGGCGCCGATGCGTTCCCATATCTTCGACCAGCTGCGTCGTCTGAAGTCCAAGCGCAAGATGAGCTTCTGGTACGGTGCCCGTTCCAAGCGCGAGATGTTCTATGTCGAAGATTTCGACATGCTGGCGGCCGAGAATGACAACTTCCAGTGGAACGTTGCCCTGTCTGATCCGCAGCCGGAAGACAACTGGGATGGCTACACAGGCTTCATCCACAACGTCTTGTTTGAGAATTACCTCAAGAACCACGAGGCGCCGGAAGATTGTGAGTTCTACATGTGTGGACCTCCGGTAATGAACGCTGCCGTCATCAACATGCTGAAAAACCTTGGCGTTGAAGACGAGAACATCCTGCTGGATGACTTTGGTGGTTAATCAATGCACAGTGTTGTAAAGACCTGGCTAGCCTTCGGGCTAGCCTTTTTCTTGACTGGGTGTGGTCAGGAAGCGGTCCAATCCAAGCCGGAGATCCACATTACCGGCAGCACCATGGGTACCTACTACTCCATCAAGGTGGCGGACAACGTCATCAGTGATCCGGCCAAGTTCCAGGCCGAGGTCGATCTCCTGCTGGAGCGGGTCAACGACCAGATGTCGACCTATCGTCCCGATTCCGAGTTGTCACGTTTCAACCAGCACAAGAGCTCGACCCCTGTGGTGGTCTCTCGCGACACCGCACGGGTGGTGACGGAAGCCATTCACCTTGGTCGTGAGAGCCGTGGGGCGTTGGACGTTACCGTCGGTCCCCTGGTCAATCTGTGGGGTTTCGGGCCAGATGCCCGTCCGACCAAGATCCCGTCCGAGGAGCTGCTTACCCAGACCCGCCAGAAGACCGGTCTGGGCAATTTGCATGTGATCACCTCCGTCGATGCTGATACCCTGCGAAAGGATATTCCGGATCTCTACGTGGATCTCTCCGCTATTGCCAAGGGCTTTGGCGTGGACAAGGTGGCCGAGTACCTCGAGTCCATGGGGTCTCGCAACTATCTGGTGGAGATTGGTGGTGAACTGCGTATCAATGGCGTCAACGGCAAGGGTCACCCCTGGCGCGTGGCCATCGAGAAGCCGACCGCCAATGCCAGCTCCGTGCAGGAAGTGATAGTGGCCGGTGACAACGGGATTGCCACCTCGGGTGAATACCGCAACTATTACGAGATGGACGGTCAGCGCTTCTCCCACACCATAGATCCCATGACGGGCAAGCCCATCCAGCATCGCATGGTGTCGGTGACAGTGGTCCACCCCTCCTGCATGACGGCAGACGGGTTGGCGACTGTGTTCATGGTGCTCGGGCCCGAGAAGAGCCTGGCCTATGCCAAGGAGCGCGGGCTGGCTATCTTCGTGATCACCAAGACGGCCGATGGCTTTGAAGAGGCTTATTCAGATGCCTTCAAACAGTATCTGGTTAGAAAGTAAGAGGCGGTAGCATGCAGATTTTCTTGATCACCTTCGGGGTGTTTCTGGCGGTAGTGGTGGCCATGGCCATAGGTTACATCTTCCAGAAGAAGACCATCTCAGGTTCCTGCGGTGGGCTGGGCACGGTCGGCATCGAAAAAGAGTGCGATTGTCCGGAGCCCTGTGAGAGCCGCAAGAAGAAGATGGCCAAGGAAGAGGCCCGTCGCAAGATGCTGACCGATAACCGGATCATCTGAGCGAGTCTGGGGCTGGAGTCGCACTCGACCCTATGCTGGATAGCAGGCGGGCTGACCTGATGGTCAGCCCGCTTTTTTGTAGAGGTGTGCTCAGTAGTCGTATTGATGACAGGCTTTCTTCTTGAACTCGGCCTTCCAGCGCGCCAGCTCTTCCCGTGTTCCCAGCTCGTCTCCCTGCTTGATGGCTTGCTCCAGTGTCGCTATGCGGTCATATAGCCAACTGCATTCGGCAGTCGGGTTATCCTTGCTGCTGCCTGGTTGCGGCAGCAGGCAGAACCCCAGCGCTAATCCCAGCCAGAGTGCTTTCATCTCGTCCTCCTTGACCCATGGGGTGGTGAATGGTGCCTTAAGAGTCTATGCCTGTTCGTCGTTTCATGCCGATGGCAGAAACGGTAGCGCTGGGTTAGCATAGGCAGGTTACCTGTTTATTCATACAGTGATATGCGCAAAATCATTCACATCGACATGGACTGCTTCTACGCGGCGGTAGAGATGCGGGACAACCCGGCCCTGCGCGAGGTGCCGCTGGCCATCGGCGGCTCGGCAGACAGGCGCGGCGTCATCTCGACCTGCAATTATGTGGCGCGCCGTTTCGGGGTGCGCTCCGCCATGCCGAGCGGCTTGGCCAAAAAGCTCTGCCCGCCGTTGGTGCTCATTCCTGGCCGGATGGCGGTCTACAAAGAGACCTCCCGCCAGCTGCGCACCATCTTCCTGCGCTATACCGAACTGGTGGAGCCACTTTCCCTCGACGAAGCCTATCTCGACGTCACCGACAGCCCCTGTTGTGGCGGCAGTGCCACCCTGATGGCGGCCGAGATCCGCGCCGCCATTGCGCGCGAGCTGGGGTTGACCGCCTCGGCCGGGGTTGCGCCAAACAAGTTTCTGGCCAAGCTGGCTTCGGAGCAACGCAAGCCAGACGGCCTGTTCGTGATAACGCCGAATGAGGTGGATGAGTTCGTGCGCCAGCTGCCTTTGGCCAAGTTGCCGGGGATTGGGCACAAGACGGCCGATCGGCTGGAGTCACAGGGGCTTTACTCCTGCGAGGATGCACGAGTGCTTAGCCGCGAGGAGCTGATTGCCCGATTTGGCAAGTTGGGAGAGATGCTGACGGGGCGGATCTGGGGCCATGACGATCAGCCCGTGCAGGCCCAGCGAGTGCGCAAGACCATAGGTGTGGAGACTACCCTGGCTAGCGACGTGCTGGATGAGGCCGCCTGCTGGCAGGTGCTGAGCCGGCTCATTCCCGAGCTGGAGCAGCGCTTTTCGGTCGGCTATGCGCAGGCGCAGCTGATGGGGCAAGGGATCAAGCTCAAGTTTGCCGATTTTCAGCAGACCACTGTCTATCGCCGTGGCGGCTATCAGCCCGAGCTGTTTCACGACCTGCTCCATGAGGGGCTGCTGCGGGCACAGGGCAAGCCGATCCGGTTGCTCGGCCTGGTGGTCGGTTTGCCCCGTGACGGAGAAGTTAACCAGCTCAGCTTGGATTTTGCCTGATAAGGTTAAGTTTTTGTTTCTAAATCCGATAAACTGATCACATCTGTATGAGCTAGGAATGGTTGCATGAGTTCTCTTTCTGTTCAGGGGCGCATTACTCTGATCGCCGGTTGTTGTTTGTTGGCCAGTACCGGTGCACTGGTCGCCTCTTCTCTTTATAGTGCCGCCCGGATGCAGGATAAGGTACTTGCCTCCACCACGGAGGAGGCGCAGCGTTCGGCCGAAAACTGGATGAAGGCAATGGGATCTGAACAGGCGGCCAAGGTCACCAGTTATCTGGATGAGGCCTATTTCCGCACCACCTTGTTGGCGCAGGGGGTCCTGTTCCAGCGCAAGAATGCGGCGGATAATTTCGGCTCATCCGAGACGCTGCGTGGCGCCGTCAATCAGCAACTGCACGATGCGGCGGCCTCCTCGGACAATCTGCTCGGTGTCTATGCGGTGTTCGAGCCGGATCAGCTCGACGGGGAGGACAGCAACTACCATGGCTCCAGTGCGCTCGGCGCCAACGACAAGGGGCGTTTCTCCACCTATTGGGCCCGGGTCGACGGCAAGATAGAAGCTGAGGTGCAAAACGAATCCGTGCTGGCGGACGAGAGTCCGACTGCGGCTGGCGGCGTGGAGAACGAATGGTATCGCTGTAGCATCCGCAGCAAGGCGCTCTGTCTGCTCGAACCTTATCTTGACGATGTGGGGTCGCAGAGGGTGCTGATGACCTCGGTGACAGTTCCCCTGCTGGAGCAGGAGACTCTGCTTGGCATGGTCGGGGTCGATATCTCACTGGCCACCTTGCAAAACCTGGTCAAGGAGATGGGTCAGGTGCTCTACGACGGTCAGGGCAAGGTGCTGCTGGTCAGTCACGAAGGGCGCGCCGCAGGGGTGGATGGCTTCGACGTGACTCTGGGCAGCCCGCTTGGCCAGCAATATCAGGTGCTGGCCGGCGATCTGACTGGCTGGCTCGGCCAGGGGCAGACCATAACCCGCTGGAGCCCGGACGGTGCTTTGCTGCAAACCTTCGTACCGGTCAGGATGCGCGGCACCGCGCAGACATGGGGCATCTATATCGAGTTACCCCGTAGTGTGGTGCTGGCCTCGGCCCGTCAGCTGCAAGAGGAGCTCTCCAGTCAGGCCCATCGCAGCGTGGTCACCCAGCTGGTGATAGGCGGTGTGATCTCGGCGATCGGGCTGCTCTGTATCTGGCTGATGGCCCATCAGATAGTAGCGCCCATCCGCGCCGTGGTGGCCCGCCTCAAGGACATCGCCACCGGGGAGGGGGACTTGACCCAGCGCATCGACTTGCATCGCGATGACGAGATAGGTGAGCTGGCCAAATGGTTCAACAGCTTCCTCAACAAGTTGCAATCCACCATCAGCCAGGTAATAGACACGGTCGCGGGTACCCGTGCCAGCGCGGAGCAGGCGGCCCTGGTTGCCGAGCGCACCAGTGCCGGCATGCAGGCCCAGTATCAGGAGGTGGATCTGGTGGCGACTGCCTTCGAGGAGCTCAGCGCTACCGCGCTGCAGGTAGCGGGCAACGCCAACTCGGCGGTGGCGGCAGCCAATCAGGCCGATACCTCGGCACAGGAGGGCAAGTATGTGGTGGCCGATACCCAGGAGGCGATGCGCAAGCTGATGGCGGTGATCAGCGACGCCAAGCCGGTGGTGGAGCGGCTCTCCGCCAACAGCGAGAACATCAACGACATTCTGGTGGTGATCCAGGGCATCGCCGAGCAGACCAACCTGCTGGCGTTGAACGCAGCCATCGAGGCGGCGCGGGCTGGTGAACAGGGCCGTGGCTTCGCCGTGGTGGCCGACGAGGTACGCAATCTGGCGGGGCGTACCCAGAACGCCATCGTCGAGATCCAGACCCTCATAGGGCAGCTTCAGTCCGGTACCCAGGCCGTGGTCAAGGCGATCATGACGGGCCACAGCCAGGCGGATGTGACGCTGACAAAGGTGGATCTGTCGGTCAGCGTGCTGGAGAAGATCATCCATGCGGTAGCGACCATACATCAGATGAACGAGCAGATTGCCCGGGCGGCGCAGGAGCAGAGCGGGGTGGCGGACGAGATCAATCGCAACGTCAGCAACATTCGCGATGTGGGCCACACCATACGGGCCGAGGCGGCGACCTCCGCCGAAAACGGGCGCGAATTGTCGGCGCTGGCGGACAAGCAGCAACAGCTGGTGGGGCAGTTCAAGGTATAGGGATAATAAAAAAGGCGCCATCCAACCGGAGGCGCCAAACACATTCAGATGACAGACTGGGTTAAATCGGTCAGATTTAAGCCCCTCTTCCCGCAGAGGAAGAAACACAACACCACAATCGCAAACCACTGACTCACAAAAATCACATGTAAACCAACATGGAAGAGAAGAAGTGAGCCATATGACAACGAATTGCGAAGCGAATTATGTTTATTCACTGGTCGGCCCGCAACCGACAAATTATAATGCCGCCCATTAGAAAAACTCATCATCGGCTGGTCTCATGTCTCGTCGTTTACCCCCGCTCAATGCACTGAAAGCATTCGAAGCTGCGGCTCGTCACTTAAGCTTCACCCGGGCTGCGGAAGAACTGTTCGTGACCCAGGCTGCTATCAGTCACCAGATCAAGGCGCTGGAGGAGTATCTCGGCATCAAGCTGTTTCGTCGCAAGAACCGCTCCCTGCTGCTGACCGAGGAGGGGCAGGGCTACTTCCTCGACATCAAGGACATCTTCACCTCCATCTCGGAGGCGACTGACAAGCTACTGGCCCGCAGTGCCAAGGGGGCGCTCACCGTCAGCTTGCAGCCGAGTTTTGCCATCCAGTGGCTGGTGCCCAGGCTGGTGAAGTTCAGCGAACGCCATCCGGACATAGACGTGCGGATCAAGGCGGTGGACATGGACGAGGGGTCGCTGACCGAC
>NZ_CAWNYS010000046.1:0-6830 GCF_963878295.1 Aeromonas sp. HMWF014
GTCCTTACGGTGCCATGGCGGTGGTGGTGAAAGAGGTGGCGCCCGCTGCCGGTGCGCTGTTCAAGCGCCCGCAGACCAAGGCGCAAGCCTTGAAGTGCGACCTCTGCCGTCACCGCGAGGCGGGCCCGGCCTGTGTCGAGGTGTGCCCGACCCAGGCGCTGCGTCTGGTGACGCCGGCATCGCTTGGCGAACTGAATCGCCAGAAGCAGCTGGCCAGTGCCGAGGCGATGGGGGCCTGCCAGCGCCAGCCGGTGTTGGCACGGGGATAACGCATCGGGATGGCGTGCGCAGCCCCTTGCTGGCCGCCGCTTGCGCCCCTGTGCTGTCTACCCCTGACCAGCCATTTTCGTTAAAGGCCTTTTACCGTTAACAAACAAGAGTGTGAGTCATGAAAAAAGTCATTACTGTCTGCCCCTATTGCGGCACCGGTTGCAAGATCAACCTGCTGGTTGAAAACGACAAGGTGGTGGGGGCCGAAGGCGCCAACGGCCGGACCAACGAGGGGCAGCTCTGCCTCAAGGGCTATTACGGTTGGGATTTTTTGAACGACACCAACCTGCTGACCCCCCGTCTCAAGAGCCCGATGATCCGCCGCGAGCGCGGTGGCAAGCTCGAATCCGTCTCCTGGGATGAGGCGATCGGCTTTGCCAGCAGCCGTCTGGCGGCCATCAAGGCGACCTACGGTGCCGACGCCATCATGACCACCGGCTCGGCCCGTGGCCCGGGTAACGAAGCCAACTATGTGATGCAAAAATTTGCCCGCGCTGTGCTGGGGACGAACAACGTCGACCACTGCGCGAGGGTGTGACACGCACCCTCAGTCTCCGGTCTGGAGACAACGGTAGGCAACGGCGCCATGAGCAACGCCATTCCCGAAATTCAAGAGACCAAGTGCCTGCTGGTGTTTGGTTACAACGCTGCGGACTCTCACCCCATCGTCGCCCGCCATATCCTCAAGGCGAAGGCGAACGGGGCCAAGGTGATTGTGTGTGATCCCCGCATGGTGGAGACCGCCCGCATCGCCGATCAGTGGCTGCCGCTTAAAAACGGTTCCAACATGGCGCTGGTTAACGCCTTTGCCAACGTGTTGATCAGTGAAGGGCTCTACAACAAAGCGTTCGTCGCCAACTACACCGAAGGGTTTGACACCTTCAAGGCGACAGTCGCCAAGTACACCCCGGAATATGTGGAGGGGATCACTGGCCTGAAAGCCGCCGATATCCGCGCCGCCATTCGCACCTATGCCGCCTCGCCTGCCTCCATGATCCTGTGGGGCATGGGGGTGACCCAATACGGTCAGGCCGTGGATGTGGTCAAGGGGCTGGCAGGGCTTGCGCTGCTGACCGGCAACTTCGGTCGCCGTGGCACCGGTTGCGGCCCGGTGCGCGGGCAGAACAACGTGCAGGGCACCTGCGACATGGGGATGCTGCCGCACCAGTTCCCGGGTTATCAGTCGGTGAGCGACCCCGAGATCAGCGCCAAGTTTGCCAAGGCGTGGGGCGTGCCGTCTCTTTCCCAGAAGCCCGGCTATCGGCTGACGGAGCTGAGTCACAAGGTGGAGGAGGGCAAGTGCAAGGCCTTCTATATCTTTGGGGAAGATCCGGCGCAGACCGAGGCCGATCTGGCCCAGTTCCGCCGCACCCTGGGGGGCATGGATCTGGTGATCGTGCAGGATATCTTCATGACCCAGACCGCCGAGATGGCGGATGTGATCCTGCCCGCCACCAGTTGGGGCGAGCACGAGGGGGTTTACAGCTCGGCAGATCGCGGCTTCCAGCGCTTCTACAAGGCGGTGACGCCCCCTGAGAACGTGAAACCCGACTGGGCCATTTTCTCGCTGATGGCGACCGCCATGGGGTATCCCATGGAGTACCAGAACACGCAAGAGATCTGGGACGAGATGAGGGCGCTTTGCCCGCTCTATGCCGGGGTCAGCTACGACAAAATCGCGGATCTCAAGAGCGTGCAGTGGCCTTGCCCGACCGAGGATCACCCGGGCACCAGCACCCTGTTCGAGGGGAATGTGTTCACTACCCCGAGCGGCAAGGGGCAGCTGATCGCCTCCGAGTGGCGGGCGCCGCTGGAGCAGCCTTGCGCCGAGTATCCGCTGGTGCTCTCCACCGTGCGGGAGGTAGGGCACTACTCCTGCCGCTCCATGACCGGCAACTGTTCGGCGCTGCAAACCCTGGCCGATGAGCCGGGCTATGTGCAGATCCACCCGAGCGATGCGCAAAAGCTCGGGGTGAAGGATCAGGCGCTGGTCTGGATCTCGTCGCGACGCGGCAAGGTGATCACCCGTGCCAACTACAACGAGCGGGTCAACGCCGGTGTGGTCTATATGACCTACCAGTGGTGGATCGGGGCGTGCAACGAGCTGACCATAGAGCACCTTGATCCTGTCTCCTACACGCCCGAGTACAAGTACTGTGCGGTGAAAATCGAGCGCATTGAGGATCAGCCCGAGGCGGAGGTGTACGTCCAGACCGAGTACAGCGCGCTCAAGGCGAAATTGCGCAGCGCCGCCAAAGGTTAGTCCGGCGACAAAAGGATCATCCTGCATAAATAAGGTGTTCCCGACTCACATGGTTGAGTCGGGTCCCCTTTTATTGCCACCATTTGATGGGAATTGAATGATGCACAGCGAAATTAGCCGATTATTCGGACTTTTCTATATTGGCACCTATCTGGCGGCGATATTGATCGGCATGGGCTGCTATATGTGGCACGACGAGATGATATTTCTGCTCGGCTTCGGTTTCTTCGGCTGTTTTATGGCGGCAAGGCTCGCCATGGGCAGCGTATTGGCCGCCCTGAGTGTGCCGGTGGCCTGGCTCATTGCCTTTGTCTCCACCACCCTGATCAACAGCCTGCTATTGGGGGCGGTCACCCTGCTGGTTTACCTCACTCACCAGAGCGTTACCGCCGAGCTTGCCGACAACGCCAGCTGGCTGCTGATGGCCTTCCAGAGCCTGTCGGCCCTCTTTATCTTCGGCGGGTTGAAGTGCTGCCACAGTCGGCTTATCAGCTCGTGACTCGCCACCAACGAGGGCCGGGATCTGGCTGCAGGGGCCGCGATGGGTAGATCTGACAGTTGACGACAGCCGTTTGATCGGCCGCCATAATGCGGCTCAGGGTTTGGTGTCATCACTGGCTAAATATGGCCATCAGATATATTAAATCGGATTGTAATGAAATTAGTGCTCATCTATGATAAGCCGCCATTCCAATATATCCCCCGATAGCAATGTTATTTTTTGTTGTCGTTCGTTAATAACCGCTCTGGAATGGCAACATGCGACACGTTTCGTCACCGCTTTTCTTATTGGCAGCCCTCTTGATGGGCTGCGGCTATTTATGTTGGTGACGTGATCTGGTCGTGATGCGATGGCATGGACAGCCTGACGGGTGACTAAATCGATATAACGCGAGGCCGCAATGCTAAATGTGAGTGCCATCCCCCTGGACGAGATCTCTCCCATCTGGGACGACGGTTTCCTCCTGCTCTCCAAATCCCTCCTGTCGGCCGTGACGCTCGATGATTTTATCCACAAACTCAACAAGATAGATGCAAGCTTTGGCGGCGTGACCCGGGTCAACCTGATCCTCAACATGGGTGCGGGTGAGGAGGCCATCTTCTACTTCATGGGACATACCGGCCCAAAGCACCTTGTCTGCCCCAAGGCAGAACTGCACTTTCCCCCTCGTCCCACCCGAGAAGCCCAGGAGCAGGCCATCATGCTTGCGGCCGCCCACTTTGAGAATCGCTGCCCCTCCCTCGAGGCAGAAGGCATTTATGCCGGGCTGCGCTCCTACTGCCAGCTCCCCATCACCACCGCCCGCAGCCATCTTGGTGGGGTCGAGTTTATCAACACCCGGCTCGACAATTTCACCATGGAGACGCTGGCCAAGCTGACCCAGCTGGCGGCCATCGTCGCCATTGCGCTCGAAAACGTGCTCGACAAGGAGCGCACCCTGGAGCAGGCCAACTCCCTGCGCCTTGAGCGCGACAGCTGCAAGATCCTGGTGGATGTCACCAATGCGGTGATTAAATTAGTGCGCATCGCCGAGTTGCCCAAGAGCCTGTTTGCCATCCTGCAGCACCACTTCGCCATCAGCAGCCTGTGTCTGGCGGAGTACAACGCTACCTCCGACAGTTTCAAGAGCTATCTGGTCAATCAGCAGGCGAGCGATCAGCCCGGTATCATCAACCACTCCTGTTTCGAGAAGCGCTGTTTGCAGGGGGCGCTTGGCCACAGCGAACCCTTCTTCATCTATCGGGATCAGGGCCACGGCTGTGATGCGAGTTGCCGCTTCACCTCCCAGATACTGCCAACCGATGCGGACAGCTCCTGCATTCTGCCGCTGCGCTATCGGGGTAATCTGCTGGGGGTCTTGATCCTCTCTCACCCGAATGCGGACTTTTTTGCCGACATCGATATCTCCCTGCTGGAGCAGGTGGCGGCCCGCACGGCGATTGCCATGAACAACGTGCAGGCGCAGCAGGAGATCTCCAACACCAACGGTGCTAGGGAGAAGACGATCCGGGTGGCGGAGCTTGAGCCCAATGCCGATTTCTCCAGCATCATCTATCAAAGCGCCGCCATGGCGAGCGTGTTGGAGAAGGTGAAACTGGTGGCCCAGAGCGACTGCTCCGTGCTGATCTTGGGGGAAACCGGCACCGGCAAGGAGCTGATTGCCCAGGCCATTCATCGGCTGAGTGCTCGCCACGAGCAGGAGATGGTGAAGGTGAACTGCGCCGCCATTCCCACCGGGCTTATCGAGAGCGATCTGTTCGGCCACGAGAAGGGGGCCTTCACCGGCGCCTTGGCCCAGCGCATCGGTCGCTTCGAGCGGGCCCACAAGGGCACCCTGTTTCTCGACGAGGTGGGGGACATGCCGCTGGACTTGCAGCCCAAGCTCTTGCGGGTGTTGCAGGAGCACGAGCTGGAGCGGGTCGGCAACAGCAACCCCATCGCCATCGATGTGCGGCTGGTGGCCGCCACCAACTGCGATCTGCTCTCCATGGTCAAGAACAAGCGCTTTAGAAGCGATCTCTACTACCGGCTCAACGTCTTTCCCATCGAGCTGCCGCCCCTGCGCGAGCGGCGCGAAGACATACCGCTGCTGGTCAACTTCTTTATCAAGAAGATCGCCAAGCGGATGCGGCGCAACATCACCTCGATCCCCGCAGACGCCATGAAGATGCTGGTGTCGCTTCCTTGGTACGGCAACATCCGCGAGCTGGAAAACATCATAGAGCGCGCTGTGGTGATGACCCGGGGCCATGTGCTCAACCTCTCCCCCGACGAGCTGATGCCGCTCAAGGGCTATCACAAGATAGAGACCCTGGTGTATGACGAACCCGCTTCGCCGCTGTTTGCCGACGAGGCGCCGACCGATGAGCGCGAGGCGATCATCGCCGCCCTGCGCGATTGCAACGGCATAGTCGCAGGTGACAGGGGGGCCGCTGCACGCCTTGGCATGAAACGCACCACCCTGCTGTCGAAGATGAAGCGGCTCGGTATCTCGGCCAGAGATCCCGAGATCATTGATGGGGTCATGTCATGAGGGCAGAAACAGAGACACGCCTGCCTGAGGCAAACGCAGAGCAAAGCGAGCTGGCCCGCTGTGCCATCCATCGCGAGGTGGTGCACTACCGTGCCGATACACTGACCTGCGACAGCGAGATGGAACTGCCCTCCGAGACGCCAGTGGCGCTGGTCTATAACGGCATCGCCCACAGCGTCATGATGTGTTCGGCCTCTGATCTGGAGGATTTCGCCATCGGCTTCTCGCTCTCTGAGGGGATCATCGACAGCCTCCACGACATGCACGACATCGAGCAGATTGACGGCTGCCAGGGGATTGAGCTTCATATCACCCTGGCCAACCGCTGTGTGCATCGCCTCAAAGAGAAGCGGCGCACCATGGCGGGGCGCACCGGTTGCGGCATCTGCGGCAGCGAGAGTCTGGCGCAGGTGATCCGCACCCAGCCAAGGCTGCCCGACAGCCAGCGTCTGGCGGTGGGTCATATCGACAAGGTGCTGACCGCGCTGCGCCCGCTTCAGTTGCTAGGCCTGCGCACCGGCGCCACCCATGCAGCGGTGCATCTGGACGGGGAGGGCAATATTCTCGCCATCCGTGAGGATGTGGGGCGCCATATCGCGCTGGACAAGCTGGTGGGCCATCTGTGCCGCACCGGTCGCCGTGACGGTGCCATTCTGGTGACCAGCCGCGCCAGCTTCGAGATGGTGCAAAAGTGCGCCAGCGCCGGGGTGGAGATTTTGCTCGCCATTTCGGCCGCCACTGAGCTGGCGGTCGAGCGGGCCGAGCAGACCGGGCTCACCCTGGTGGGGTTTTGCCGTCCGGGCCGCGCCGAGATCTACTGCGGCCGTCAGCGTATCGGGCTGGGGTAGTGTGGTCATGGCCGCCGTCTCATCCAGTCGGCGACGTCATCGGGCCGGCAGGCACAAGGCCATTGGCGGACGGGGGGCGGCTCGGGTATAGTCCTGCGCCAACAAGATTGGTTCGGCTGGGCGAAGAGCAACCCGCACCCGCAAGGGCCGCCTGCGGTTACCGCCCGCCGACACAGCGTCAAAGGATACTTAGCCCATGAAATTCAGCCCCTTGCTGGATGAGATGATGAAGGCCCTGCAAGTGTTGCCGGGGGTCGGTCCCAAGTCGGCCCAGCGCATGGCGTTTACCCTGCTCGAGCGCGAACGCAGTGGCGGTTTTCGCCTGGCCCAGCTGCTTAACCGGGCGCTGACCGAGATTGGCCACTGCAGCCATTGCCGCACCTTCACCGAAAACACGCTTTGCGAGATCTGCAC
>NZ_CAWNYS010000047.1:0-12207 GCF_963878295.1 Aeromonas sp. HMWF014
CTTCTCCTTGGTGCCTTCCGGCAGTGCCAGCAGGGTGATCAGTTCGTCGGCGGTCTTTTCCAGGTCTTTGGTCTCTTCCGGCACGATTTCCAGGCTGTAGACGGGGCGGTTCTCCGCCAGCAGCACACCGTTGGCGTCATAGATGAGGCCACGTGGCGGCGCCACGGGCACGACCCGGATCCGGTTGTCATTGGAGCGGGTCTGATAGGTCTCGAAGGATTCGACCTGCAGGTAATAGAGATTGCCCAGCAGCACCAGCATCAGCACTATCATACCAATGTAGGCGACCAGGGTGCGTCGGAAGAAGAGGCGACCCTCGGCGCTGTGGTCGCGCATTTCGATGCGATTCTTCAGCATGCCGCTACCTTATGACAGACGAAGGGAGAAGACAAAAACCCCATGGGTTATTCCCTGTGGTACGGATGATTGGTAGTGATGCTCCAGGCGCGATAGAGGCTCTCGGCCACCAGCACCCGCACCAGCGGGTGGGGCAGGGTCAGCGGCGACAGCGACCAGCTCTGCTCGGCGGCGGCCTTGCACTCGGGCGACAAGCCCTCCGGGCCCCCGACCAGCAGTGCCACGTCGCGACCATCCAGCTTCCAGGCTTCCAGTTGCACGGCGAGCTGCTCCGTGGTCCAGGGTTTGCCGGGAATATCCAGGGTCACGATGCGCGAGCGGCCAGCGGCGGCCAGCATGGCTTCCCCTTCCTTTTGCAGGATGCGGGGAATATCGGCATTTTTGCCGCGCTTTCCGGCGCCGATCTCGACCAGCTCGAACGGCATGTCTTTGGGGAAACGGCGACGGTACTCTTCGAAGCCACGCTCTACCCAGGCAGGCATCTTGGTGCCCACTGCAATCAACTGGATCTTCATCGTTTGTTACACTTGTGCTCTGTTATTGCGCATTCACTTGAGCGGTAGCGCCCCAGAGTTTTTCCAGTTGGTAGAAGTCGCGATATTCGTCCTGCATCACGTGCACTATGGCTTGTCCCAGGTCCACCAGTACCCATTCCCCCGTGAGCTGGCCCTCCACGCTCAGCAGATCGAGCCCGGCATGGCGAGCTTCGCTGGCCAGATGATGGGCGATGGCGCTGACGTGGCGACTGGAGTTGCCGGAACAGACGATCATGGTGTCTGTGATACTGGATTTACCGCGCACATCAAGGGTGATGATGTCGCGGCCTTTCATGTCATCGATCTTGTCGACGATAAAGGCATGCAGTTCTTGGCCTTGCAATGATCTTCTCCTGTGTTCCGGCGCCTGAGGGCGGCGGATTATATCATGGTCACTCCCGTTTCCCAGTCTGGCGAAGGGGAGTGGAACGGGGGCCGTGCCCGCTTGGCAAACCAGGCCCCTGTTGATCAATATAGTGCGCAACTGGCAGAGACAATAGTCGGCGCCGGTTGCGGTCAGCTTGCCGGGTAGAGGCCTTGCTGCCGAATGTAATCGGCCACCGACGGCGGCAGCAGGTAGCGGGGATCCTCCCCGGCCGCCAGCAGGGCTCTGAGCCGGGTGGCCGACAGCTCGATGGGTTGGTTGTCCGCCAGCCAGATATGGCCGGCCAGGCGCTGGCGCAGCGCGGTGGCATCCGTGGTGTGATGGCGAGCCAGCAGCTCGGCAACTTCCCCCGGGTAATCAGGTCGCCAGCCCGGTCGCACACTGACCACCAGGTGGGCATGAGCGAGCAGCTCTTGCCAGCGGTGCCAGCCAGCCAGGCCGAGCAAGGAGTCCATCCCCATCAGAAAGCAGAGCGGGGTGTCGGGCAGTTCATGACGCAGCTCAATCAGGGTGTCTATGGTCCAGGAGGGCTTGTCCCGCTTGAGCTCCCGCTCATCCACCACGAATCCCGCATTCTCTGCCGCCGCCAGTTTGACCATGGCGAGGCGCTGCTCGCTCGAACAGAAGGGGTTGGCGCGATGGGGGGGAATATGGTTCGGGATCAGCCGGATTTCGGCCAGCCCGATAGCATCCCGCGCCTCGATAGCCGGTCGCAGGTGGCCGATATGGATAGGGTCGAAGGTGCCGCCAAGCAGGCCGATAGGAGCCCTCAGCAGGCTGATCGCAGCCTTCAGCACGGGCTGCTCTCCATGACCAGCGGCAACGGGGTGCCATCGCGAAAACCCAGGGCTATGGTCTGCAACATCAGCCAGGCTTGCTCGGTGTCGAAGCGACGCTGGGCGTCGTCAAGCTGGGCCATCAGCTGCCACAGCTGCTGCAATTTGGTGAAGGGCAGCCGGGTCAGGGCCTGTTGGATCAACTGCTGGCGGCTCTGCCAGATACGCAGGCGGGAGAAGTGTTCCACCAGCGGTTGACCGGCTCTGGCGGCCAGGGCCAGCTCGGTGAGCTGCTCCAGCTCGCGGCACAGGGCCCAGGCCAGCATGCCGGGCTCTGTGCCCTCGGCACGCAGGGCCAGCAGGATGCGCTGTGCCCGGTTCACCTTGCCCTCCAGCAGGGTATCGATGAGCTGGAATGGCGTGAAATGGGCGTGGCGTACTATGGTCTCTTGCAGATAGGCGACGCTGATGGGCTGGGGCGGCGCCAGCAGGGTCAGCTTTTCTATCTCCTGGCTGGCGGCCAGCAGGTTGCCCTCGTAGGAGTGGCACATGAAGTTGATGGCATCCGGCAGCGCCTTGAGGCCGAAACGTTGGAAGCGGGCGCTCATCCAGCGCGGAAAGAAGCGTGGCTCGGGGTGATTGACCGGCACATAGGTGCCGTTCTGGCTGAGCTTGTCGAACCAGGCCGCCTTCATCTGGGTTTGGTTGAGGCGACCACCGCTGAGCACCAGCAGCAGATCCGGATGCAGTTGCTTGCCAATCTCGCTGATGCGGGCGGCCAGATCTTTGTCGACCTTGGCCGGCAGCTCCAGCTCGATGATTTGGCGGGCGGAGAAGAGGCTCATGGCCTGACAGGCATCATAAACCTGATTCCAGTCCAGTCCCTGCTCCACCACGAAGGTATGGCGCTCATCGAACCCTTGCTTGCGGGCGGCCTGACGGATGGCGTCGATGGCCTCCAGCTTGAGCAGGGGCTCGTCACCAAAGATGAGGTAGCAGGGTTTGAGCCCTGCCTTGAGATGATCCGCAAACTGCTCGGGGTAGATCCGCATCAGAACTTGGCCTGGTTGAGTAGGTGGGTCGCAAGGTCGATGGCCTGCTCTTGCAGCTTGAGCAGGAGCTCGTCACCAAAGATGAGGTAGCAGGGCTTGAGCCCTGCCTTGAGGTGATCCGCAAACTGCTCGGGGTAGACTCTCATCAAGATACTCGCATCAGAACTTGAGCTGGCTCAGCTGGCGGATAACCAAGTTCGCGGCCTGCTCCTGCATCTCCTTGCCCAGCTGCTCCTGCTCGCGGGAAGAGGCCAGTGCCGCATCCGGCTTGTTCAGGAAGCTGCGGTTGAAGGTGATGGGGAAGACCTGGGTCGGCTTGCCCGGCATGGAGACGGTGAACTGGGTGTTGTAGCCCAGCAAGTATTCACGGGCCTGGCCGATGGCGTCGACCGAGGCAACCTGGCTGGTGCTGCTGACGCCGGACAGGGTCAGCACAGGTATGCCCTCTTTGTCGGCGAGTTTGACGCCCGCCGCCTTAAGGCGGGTGGTGACCAGTCGGTATAAGTCGCTCTTGTTGTCACCGACCACCTTCATGGTCATCAACTCGGGCGGGATTGCCGTGCCTCGCATCTGAAAACCGCAAGCCTGCAACAGCAGGCCCATCAGCACGATAGCCATCCAGCGAATGAGGGGGGTGCCCATATGAAATCCTCTTTGCATAAAGTGAAGCGCGGCGGGCGCAGGGCCCGCCGTCATCCTCGTTGGCAACGATCAGCGGACCTCTTCCCTGCCTCCCCTTTGCACGGGGAGGCGCAACATGCGCCCTCCCTGGCAAGGGGTGGACGAGGTCCTCGCTACCATCAGTTAGCGACAATATTGAGCAGCTTGCCCGGTACATAGACGACCTTGCGAACCGTCAGACCGTCGGTGAATTTCTGCACCGAGGCATCGGCCATGGCCAGCTTCTCGACGTCAGCCTGGCTGATCTCGGCCGGTACGGTAAGCTTGCCGCGCATCTTGCCGTTGATCTGCACCACCACCAGCTTCTCGGTCTCGACCATGGCCGCGTCATCGGCCACCGGCCATGCAGCGTGGTCCACATCGTCGCCCTTGCCCAGCATCTTCCACAGCTCGAAGCCGATGTGCGGGGTGATGGGGGAGAGCATGACTACCACGGCTTCCAGCGCTTCCTGCATCAGGGCGCGGTCCTGCTCGTCACAGCCCAGCTTGGAGAGGTTGTTCATCAGCTCCATGATGGCGGCGATGGCGGTGTTGAAGGTCTGACGGCGACCCACGTCGTCGCTCACCTTGGCGATGGTCTTGTGCAGTTCACGGCGTACCGCTTTCTGCTCGTTGGTGAGAGCCGCCACATCCAGCGCGGCAACGGCGCCACCGGAGACGTGTTCGAAGGTGGTGCGCCACAGGCGACGCAGGAAGCGCTGGGCACCCTCCACGCCGGAGTCGGACCACTCCAGGGTCATCTCGGCCGGGGAGGCGAACATCATGAACAGACGGACGGTATCGGCGCCGTAACGCTCCACCATCAGCTGCGGGTCTATGCCGTTGTTCTTGGACTTGGACATCTTGGTCATGCCGGAGTGGATCACTTCACGGCCCTCAAGGTCGATGGCCTTGGTGATGCGACCTTTCTCGTCACGCTCGACCTTGACGTCGGTCGGGCTGACCCAGACGTTGCCGCCTTTTTCGTCTTTGTAGTAGAAGGCGTCGGCCAGCACCATACCCTGGCAGAGCAGACGCTTGAACGGCTCGTCGCTGTTCACCAGCCCTGCGTCACGCAGCAGCTTGTGGAAGAAGCGGGCGTAGAGCAGGTGCATACAGGCGTGCTCGATGCCGCCGATGTACTGATCCACCGGCAGCCAGTGGTTGGCAGCAGCCGGGTCCAGCATGCCCTTGTCGTAGTCGGGGGAGCAGTAGCGAGCGTAATACCAGGAGGACTCCATGAAGGTGTCGAAGGTATCAGTCTCGCGGAACGCTTCCTGACCCTTGTAAGTGGTCTTGGCCCACTCGGCGTCGGCTTTGATCGGGCTCTGGATACCGTCCATCACCACATCTTCCGGCAGCAGTACCGGCAGTTGATCTTCCGGGGTCGGGACCACGGTGCCGTCAGCCAGGGTCAGCATGGGGATGGGGGCACCCCAGTAACGCTGACGGGAGACGCCCCAGTCACGCAGACGGAAGTTGACGGTGCGCTTGCCCTTGCCGAGCGCTTCCAGCTTGCTGGCGATGGCATCGAAAGCCGCCTGGAACTCGAGACCGTCGAACTCGCCGGAGGCGAACAGCACGCCCTTCTCGGTGTAAGCGGCTTCGCTCACATCCACCTCGCCATCGGCTGGCTTGATGACCGCCTTGATGTCGAGGCCATATTTGGTGGCGAACTCATGGTCGCGCTGGTCGTGACCCGGAACCGCCATCACGGCGCCGGTGCCGTAGTTCATCAGCACGAAGTTGGCGACCCAGACCGGCACCTTGCGGCCATCCAGCGGGTGAATGGCATAGAGGCCGGTGGCCATGCCCTTCTTCTCCATGGTGGCCAGCTCAGCTTCGGCTACCTTGGTGTTCTTGCACTCGTCGATAAAGGCGGCCAGCTCCGGATTGGTCGCAGCAGCCTGCAGCGCCAGCGGGTGACCGGCGGCGATACCGACATAGGTGACGCCCATGAAGGTGTCCGGACGGGTGGTGTAGACTTCCAGCTGCTCAGCCTGACCGTCGATGGCGAAGCTGATGTTGACCCCTTCGGAGCGGCCAATCCAGTTGCGCTGCATGGTCTTGACCATCTCCGGCCAGCCGTCCAGATTGTCGATATCGCTGAGCAGCTCTTCGGCGTAGTCGGTGATCTTGATGAACCACTGGGGGATCTCTTTCTGCTCCACCGGGGTGTCGCAGCGCCAGCAGCAGTTGTCGATCACCTGCTCGTTGGCCAGTACCGTCATGTCGTTCGGGCACCAGTTGACGGAGGAGGTTTTCTTGTAGACCAGCCCCTTCTCGTACAGCTTGGTGAAGAACCACTGCTCCCAGCGGTAGTAATCCGGCTTGCAGGTCGCCAGCTCGCGATCCCAGTCATAGCCCAGCCCCAGCATCTTCAGCTGGTTCTTCATGTATTCGATGTTTTCGTAGGTCCAGGGGGCCGGTGCCGTGTTGTTTTTGACTGCGGCGTTCTCCGCCGGCAGACCGAATGCGTCCCAACCTATGGGTTGCAGCACGTTCTTGCCATTGAGGCGTTGATAACGGGAGATCACATCACCTATGGTGTAGTTGCGAACGTGCCCCATATGTAGACGACCAGACGGATAGGGGAACATGGAGAGACAGTAGAACTTTTCCTTGTCTACTTTCTCCACCGCCTTGAAGGTTTTCTTGGCATCCCAGTGCTGTTGCACTGCTGGTTCTATGGATTGGGGAACGTATTGCTCTTGCATTGGTGACATCCGGATCTGTGAAATGAATTGATAAATCAGCTGGGAAATCGCAATAGAATACCCATATCCAGCGGCGGCAACAACCGCCAGCATCCGTCAGCCCTTATGCCGGGCATGATCAGGGTTCAGTAGAGGAGTAACGACCATGGACAAGCGTCAAAAAGGGTACGAAGCCTTCATTGCCGAGTTGCAAAAACAGTGGCAAGAGACTGAAGAGTTTCAGGGGGAGCGCCTCAACCGGATGATCGCCAAGGTGCAGGCCTATCTGGAGGCGGCCGGTGACCTGACTCAGGATGAGCTGGCGCTGATTGCCGAGTACGTGAAGCGGGATCTGGGCAACTATGACGAGGGGCGCGCCGAGGTGGAGGAGTCTGCCTTTATGCTGGCTCTCAAAGACACCGCCTGGTCCTGGCTGGCGGACGTGACCGACCGCGCCCAGGTGGAGTGGCGCGAGCTGGCCGACGAGCTGGAGCACAAGGGGGTGTACGAGGCGGGTGACTGGGTGGGCCTCGGCGTCATGGTGTGCGAGCAGTGTGGCTGGCGCCATACTGTGCTGCATCCACAGCCGCTGGATACCTGCCCCGAGTGCGGCGGCTACGAGTATCACCGCGAGCCGCTCTCGCCCTGATCCCGTCAAATAACCAGATGGAAAGAGGCGCCCAGGGGGCGCCTCTTGTGTTCAGCGATGAGCCGGACTGCCGGTTCAGAGCTCACGGGCCCAGGGATGAGCACGGGGGCGCAATGCCAGTGCCAGACCGAGCAGCAGGGCCGTCAGCCCGTACAGCGGCCAGCTGCCAAAGCGCAGGTAGGGGGTCGAACCGTGGGCGGGACGCACCTCGGCTCTCAGCACCCCGGCCTCGAACTGCGGGAGCTGGGCTATGATGCTGCCGTCGATTTCGGTGACTATGGTGATGCCGGTGTTGGTGTTGCGCAGCAGCGGGCGAGCCAGCTCCAGCGCGCGCATGCGGGCTATTTCCATGTGCTGCCAGGGACCGATACTGGTGCCGAACCAGGCATCGTTGGAGATGGTCAGCAGGAAGTCGGTATCCGGCTGCACGTTGCGGCGCACTTCGTCCGGGAAGATGATCTCGTAGCAGATGGCGACGGCGAACTTGAACCCCTTGGCGATCAGGTTCGGTTGCTGCGCATTCCCGCGACTGAAGGAGGACATGGGCAGGTTGAAGAGGGGCGCGATGGGACGCAGCAGATCTTCAAACGGCACGAACTCGCCGATGGGCAGCAGGTGGTGCTTGTAGTAGCGGTTCTGGTGCCCATAGTGATACGACTCCTTGCCATCCGCGTCCTGCACCCCCATGCCCAGCACGGTATTGAAGAAGCGCTGCTGCTCGAAATCATAATGAATGATGCCCACCAGCAGGCCGGTGTCGTTCACCTTCATCGCCTTGTCCAGGTTATCCAGGTAGTTGCCCATCTCCTTCTCGATGGCCGGGATCGCCGATTCCGGCCAGATGATGATGTCGGCATCCTGGTGCTCGCGGCTGAGATCCTGATACTTGCGCACCGTCGGTACCAGCGCCTCGGGATCCCATTTGAGAGACTGCGCTATGTTGCCCTGCACCAGGGCGACCTTGACCGGCTCGCCCCGGGTCACCCAGTTGATCTGCATCAGCCCCTGAGCGGCACCGATCAGCGCGACGGGCAGCAGTAGCCAGACCGGCTTGCGGCTCTGCCACACCAGCCAGAGAGCGGAGGCCGACAGTAGCAGTGCCAGCGTGATGCCCTGCACCCCCAGGATGGGGGCCAGGCCCTTGAGCGGCCCGTCGATCTGGCTGTAACCAAACCAGAGCCAGGGGAAGCCTGTCATCACCCAGCCGCGCAACCAGTCGGCCACCAGCCAGAGCGCCGGGAAGGCGAGCAGCCAGCGGCTCCAGTGACGACCACTGAAGAAGCGGGCGAAGGCCCAGCAGGCCAGAGTCGGGTAGAGCGCCAGATAGGCCGACAGCCCGACCAGCAGCACGAAGGCGACCGGCAGTGGTATGCCGCCAAACATGGTCATGCTGACGTGGATCCACCAGAGCCCCGGCAGAAACAGACCCATGGCATAGCCAAAGCCACGCCAGGCCGCCTGCCTGGGGTTGGCCTTGTCCAGCAGGGCATAGAGGCCGAGCAGGGACAGGATCACCAGCGGCCAGTAGTTAAAAGGGGAGAAGGCCAGCACGGCGAGCGCGCCGGATGCCATGGCACAGAGGCTTGTCAGGAGTTTCGATTTCACGGGCAATAGAGGCTCGGATTGGACTGCAACAGGTTGATTGGCCGGTATCTTAACCTGTAAATACGGTCAACGGCGAGCCTCCCGGCTGTGGTGGGCGCCACCGGGCGGGAAACGGGAAATAAAGGGTGGCGTGCCGGGCAAGGGATGACGTGCGGGGTCAGAGGGCAGGGTTACCTTGTCCTGTGGCCAAATGGCAAGCGCCCCGACGATCGGGGCGCTGATGCTTCACGGCTGGCTGGGGGCCGCGCTGAATTTACTGGGCTTCAGACTGGGCCGCGACATGGTTGTCGGGGATCTTCACCTGCAGCTGCTGCAGGCGGCGCCTGTCGGCGTGCATAACCTTGAACAGGTAGCCGTCCAGCTCTATCTCCTCGCCCTTTTTCGGCAGGTGGCTGAAGGCGTGCATCACCAGACCGCCCACCGTATCCACCTCTTCATCGCTGAACTGGGTGCCGAAGAAGTCGTTGAAATCCTCGATCTCGGTGAGGGCGCTGACCGAGAAGACCCGCTTGCTGATGCGGCGGATCTCGTCCGGCTCATCTTCGATGTCATCAAACTCGTCGTCGATCTCGCCGACGATGAGCTCCAGTATGTCTTCAATGGTCACCAGACCCGAGACGCCACCAAACTCGTCCACGACGATGGCCATGTGGTAGCGTTCTTCACGAAACTCCTTGAGCAGACGGTCGACCCGCTTGCTCTCGGGCACGATCACGGTAGGGCGCAAGATTT
Source organism: Aeromonas sp. HMWF014 (assembly GCF_963878295.1). NCBI lineage: Bacteria > Pseudomonadati > Pseudomonadota > Gammaproteobacteria > Aeromonadales > Aeromonadaceae > Aeromonas > Aeromonas sp. HMWF014. The sequence goes on from NZ_CAWNYS010000047.1 coordinate 9,449, forward strand.
TCTCGAGCTGCAGCGGCTCGCTGGCGTGATGGCCGCCAAACCCGAACGGCAGCAGATCCTTGGCGAGCAAGATGCCCTCCACATGATCCTTGTCTTCGTTGATCACCGGGAAGCGGGAGTGACCGGATTCGATGATCACCGGCAAGATGTCGTCCACCGGCTGGGACTTCTCTATGGTGACCATCTGGGAGCGGGGGATCATGATGTCGCGAACGCGCAGCTCGGCAATTTCGAGCACGCCTTCAATCATGTCCTTGGTGTCCTGATCGATAAGATCGCGCTCCTCGGCATCGGCTATCACATCCACCAAATCGTTGCGGTCTTTTGGCTCGCCCTGGAAGAGTTGGCTGAGTTTGTCGAGCCAGGTTTTCTTCGGCGAGCCGGTACTAGGGTGATCGTCGGTCATTTTTTCTCTTGGTTACTCGCTTGAACACATTTGGAATTGTCTTGGTGATATAAGGATGGCCATCGGCTGTTTCAAGGCGATGACTGTCCCGTCCTTTACGCGTTTACTCTTCGTCGTTCAGATAAGGGTCGGCAAAACCGAGTTCCTGCATGATGTCGCGCTCAAGCGCTTCCATCTCTTCGGCTTCCTCATCCTCGATATGGTCATAACCTAGCAGATGCAGACTGCCGTGCACAACCATGTGGGCCCAGTGGGCCTCCAGCGGTTTGTTCTGCTCTACAGCTTCCTGTTCCACCACCTGGCGGCAGATGACGAGATCGCCGAGCAGCGGCAGTTCCATGCCGGGTGGCGCCTCGAACGGGAAGGAGAGCACATTGGTGGGCTTGTCCTTGCCGCGATAGGTGAGGTTGAGCTCGCGGCTCTCCGCCTCGTCAACGATGCGCACCGTCACCTCTGCCTCTTGCTGAAAGCCGAGTATGGTGCCGTCAAGCCAGCCTTGCAGTCTGGCTTCGCTTGGCAGATCTTCCGCCTGAGCGCAGGCCAGTTGCAGATCCAGGGTCACACTCATTGGGCACTCTCTTTATGGGTTTTGGCAGGGATGGATTCTGCCTGTTTGGCGTCGAACGCCTCGTAGGCCTGCACGATACGGGCGACCACAGGATGGCGTACCACGTCTTTGGATTCAAAGAAGTTGAACGACAGGCCGTCGACCCCTTGCAGCACTTCCAGGGCGTGGCGCAGGCCGGACTTGGTGCTGCGCGGCAGATCCACCTGGGTGATGTCGCCGGTGACCACCGCCTTGGAGTTGAAGCCGATGCGGGTCAGGAACATCTTCATCTGCTCCGTGGTGGTGTTCTGGGCCTCATCCAGGATGATAAAGGCATCGTTGAGGGTGCGACCGCGCATGTAGGCGAGCGGCGCTACTTCGATGATGTTGCGCTCCATCAGCTTCTCGACCCGCTCAAAGCCCAGCATTTCGAACAGGGCGTCGTAGAGCGGGCGCAGGTAAGGGTCAACCTTCTGGGAGAGATCGCCGGGCAGAAAACCGAGCTTCTCGCCCGCTTCCACCGCCGGGCGGGTCAGCAGGATGCGGCGTATCTCCTGACGCTCCAGCGCGTCCACGGCGGCGGCCACCGCCAGATAGGTCTTGCCGGTACCGGCCGGGCCTATGCCGAAGCTGATGTCGTGCTGGACTATGTTGGCGATGTACTGCGCCTGATTGGGGCTGCGTGGTTTGATGAGGCCGCGCTTGGTCTTGACCGTCACCTCCTTGCCATGGGGGACGCTGGCGGCCGGTTCGTCATCTTGCTCCAGCACCCGCGACTCCTGAATGGCCAGGTGCACCATCTCTGGCACTATGTCGGTCACCTTGCCGCCCTTGAGAGGCTGGGTTTCCACATAGAGGTGCTTGAGGATGACGGCTGCGGCATCCAGCTGGGCCGGTTTTCCCACCAACTGGAAGTGGCTGTCACGGTAGCTGATCTCGACGCCGAGGCGGCGTTCCAGCTGCTTGATGTTGTCATCGAAGGGACCGCACAGGCTGGCGAGGCGCTGATTGTCGGCGGGCTCCAGATGCAGGTTCAGGGTCGAGATGTGTCGGCTCAAAATATCCTCGTCTTGATGCAGTGCCCATCAGGCCAGGCCAGATGGGCACGAAGAGATTAGTGGGGAGTGAAGGCGGCTACGCCCAGCTCGTCCGGCACGTTGTCTGGACGGCGTGCCAGGATCTCGCGTGGCGCCGTGGCAATGCGCAGGTTCATCTCATCCTCGCCGCGGATAAAACGACCGCGCAGGGAGTTGGGGCGTACCTCGGTGATCTCCACGTCGGCAAAGCCGCCGATCAGGGTGTGCAGGCCTTCGAAGTTGACCACCCGGTTGTTCTCGGTGCGGCCACACAGCTGCATGGGGTCGAGCCGGGAGGGGCCTTCCACCAGGATGCGCTGGGTGGAGCCCAGCATGGCACGGCCAATCTGCATCGACTGGTTGTTGATGACATGCTGCAGCCGGGCCAACCGGGCCTTTTTCACTTCCATGTCGACGTCGTCGGGCATGTCGGCGGCCGGCGTGCCGGGGCGCGGGCTATAGATGAAGCTGAAGCTCATGTCGAAGTTGATCTCTTCGATAAGCTTCATGGTGGCCTCGAAATCCTCGTCCGTCTCGTTCGGGAAGCCGACGATGAAGTCGGAACTGATGGTGATGTCGGGACGGGCGGCGCGCAGGCGACGGATCTTGGACTTGTACTCCAGCACGGTATGCGGGCGCTTCATCATGGTCAGGATGCGATCCGAACCGCTTTGCACCGGCAGGTGCAGGAAGCTGACCAATTCCGGCGTGTCCTTGTAGACCTCGATGA
>NZ_CAWNYS010000048.1:0-703 GCF_963878295.1 Aeromonas sp. HMWF014
GGCCGTTCCAGTTGCGATTGGAATTGGCGAGCCCGGAGCCTGACGTCGACTTCGGCGCAGTGCTGGACCAGCCCTGCGAGCTGATGGTGTGGTACCACGGCGAGTTGCAGCGCCGGGTATGTGGGGTAGTGAGCGACTTTGCGCAAGGGGACAGCGGCTTTCGCCGCACCCGCTATCAGCTGCAAGTCAAACCTGCCCTGTGGCGATTGGGTCTTCGCCAAAACTCCCGCATCTTCCAGGCACAGAAGCCGGACGAAATCCTCAGCATTTTGCTGCAAGAGCACGGCATCACCGACTACGCCTTTGCCCTGAAAAACGAACATGCCCAGCGCGAATACTGCGTGCAGTACCGCGAGACCGACCTCGACTTCTTGAACCGTTTGGCCGCCGAAGAGGGGCTGTTCTACTTCCACGAGTTTGAAGCAGGCAAACACCGTATCGTGTTTGCCGACGATGCGGCGGCATTGACTCAAGGCCCCGAGCTTTTCTTCAACCTCGGCAACCGTTCGCTGGAACAGGGCGCCTATGTGCGCCAGTTCCACTACCGCGAGTCGGTGCGCACCTCGGATGTAGAGCTCAAGGACTACAGCTTTAAAACCCCGGCTTATGGCCTAGCTCACAAAAAGCAGGGCGCAGAGCTTGAGCACCAGCGCGACACTTACCAGCACTTTGACTATCCGGGCCGCTACAAAGAGGACCCGAG
>NZ_CAWNYS010000048.1:713-857 GCF_963878295.1 Aeromonas sp. HMWF014
AGAGCTCGAGCATCAACGTGACACTTACCAGCACTTTGACTATCCGGGCCGCTACAAAGAGGACCCGAGCGGCAAGGCGTTTGCCCAGCACCGGCTCGATGCGCTGCGCAATGACGCTGTGGCGGGCAGTGGCAAGTCCAACAG
>NZ_CAWNYS010000048.1:867-2927 GCF_963878295.1 Aeromonas sp. HMWF014
ACATTTTCACTCACCGAGCATCCGAACGGCAGCCTCAACACCGACTGGCAAATTGTGCGTATCCGCCACACCGGTGAACAGCCCCAGGCGCTGGAGGAAGAGGGCGGCAGTGGCCCGACCGTGTACCACAACGAATTTGGCGTGGTCAAAGCGAGCACCACCTGGCGCGCCCGTATCGGCAGCCCCGAGGCGCCCCACAAGCCGATGGTGGATGGCCCGCAAATCGCGATAGTGGTGGGCCCGGAGGGGGAGGAGATTTACTGCGACGAACACGGCCGGGTAAAACTGCAATTCCCGTGGGACCGCTACGGCTCGAGCAACGACCAGAGCTCCTGCTGGGTACGGGTGAGTCAGGGCTGGGCCGGTGGCCAATACGGCATGATGGCCATTCCCCGTATCGGCCACGAGGTCATCGTGAGCTTTTTGGAAGGCGACCCCGACCAGCCCATCGTCACCGGTCGCACCTACCATGCCACCAACCGACCGCCTTACGAGCTGCCCGCCAACAAGACCCGCACCGTGCTGCGCACCGAAACCCACCAGGGGGAAGGTTTTAACGAGCTGCGCTTCGAAGACCAGGCCGGTCAGGAAGAGATTTACATTCACGGTCAGAAAGACCTGAACGTGCTGATAGAGAACGACGCTGCTTGGCACATGAAGCATGACCAGCACACCGACATCGATAATGAGCGGGTTACCCGCATCAAGGCCAACGACCACCTGACGGTGGAAGGCGAGAAGCGCGACCACATCAAGGCCGACTACTCCCTCACAATGGATGCATCGCTCCACCAGAAAATCGCGCAGGCGCTATTGGTGGAGGCGGGTCAGGAAATTCACTTCAAGTCGGGTCAAAAGGTCGTGCTGGAGGCTGGAGCTGAAATCACCCTCAAAGTTGGCGGCAGCTTTGTGAAGGTTGACCCGAGCGGCGTCACCCTGGCCGGCCCCTCCATCAAGATGAACTCCGGAGGGAGCCCAGGTTCAGGCTCTGGGTGGGCGGGGCAAATGCCAGGCTTGCCGGATGGTGTTGAAGTGCCTGTGGCGCCACCGGCCATGATAACTGCGATTGGTATTCAGAAAACAATGGAGTCCATGATGCCGATGGCCAAACTTTGCCCACTAGCAGACCAAGGGGTTAACTGATGGTATTGCAACAATGGCGCGAAGAAGGGTTGCTGTATGCCGTCATTGATGCGGCGGTAGACCCCTCCTTGGTTGCTCATTTCTATGAGCTGGGCGGAAATGATGCCTACCCACTGTTTGCTGGAACAGACTTTTCGGCGCAGGCCGAACACGGTCCTTGGCTGCTACCTACCCCCTCGCAGGCTTTTGTTGAGGCACACCCCACACTCAGCGGCTTTTACTGCCGTAGTCGCGCCTCGAAAGAAGTAATGCCGCGTCACTGGCAGAGCCTGAACAGCGCTATTCATGACGGCGAGGCCGTGTGGTTTCGCTACGCCGATCATCGCGTCTTGCTACCAATGCTCACTGCAATGACGCCAGGAGAGCGCGATGCACTGCTTGGCCCCTGCGAGCAGTTAATGATCGAAGGGCAGTGTGTCACACAAAGCCAAGATTTCATCTGGGTACCAGCGAGTGAAACGCCGTGGTTCCATATTCGGGAGCACCAGCTGGCCGACCTGTATGACGAGTCCCGTCATGCCGACATACTGCGCCGCCATTTCTGGCAACGAATAGAGAAGGTGATGAGAGCCCACCCCAATCCTAAACCGGTGATCCTGACCACGTTGCAGCAAGCGAATCGAGATGGGTTGGTTGAGGATGTGCGCGAGGGCGTCATCGCTGGTGCCCTGGCGCTGCAAGCCGATTTTACGCTGGACAGCGTACGTGCTCCCTTGATGCTCACCGACGATGAATTCATGCAAGTCGCCCATTGGCTCGGCAAACACACCGATTTGATAGGAACTCACTGATGTCTGTAAGTGCACATTGTTTACTCTGCGAAAAATATGATCGGTGGATTGAGATTGATGTTCGTGATGAACAGAACTGTAGTGGTCTAATCATCCCGGACACCATTTTAGGTGGTACAGTCGCCA
>NZ_CAWNYS010000049.1:0-9179 GCF_963878295.1 Aeromonas sp. HMWF014
GGACTGATGCCAGCACATCGCCAGACTCGTCACGCACTTCCAGCATGGGGTTGGCCTTGCCATCCACAATGGCGGTCGCATGCCAGTTCACAAACAGCACACCCGGGGCGGCGTTGAGATCTGCGGGAACGGAAGCCTGTGCAAAACCAGCGGTCATCAGGCCTGCAACGGCCAGCATCTTGATTACATTTTTCATGTTCGTTCACTCTCTTGGTTTTTATGTCATTGCCAAGGCCAGATCGGCCAGAATCAATGCATCCATGCAAGAGGTTATTCAAATAGTATGTTGTTCTTTCACCGACATCAGACATCACTCTTTATGATATCACAGCCCGGAACTACCGTTTATTTGGCCGCCAGGCCTTCCTGCCTAAGCGTTGATTGAATATTAAAGACACTTGGCCTAAGTTGTTAGCGAGATAAACTGGTAAACATGTTCAAAAAAATTGAAGGTATGAAATGGCCAAGGAATCGAACAAGGAACGGGCGCTGACCCTGGAAGCCATCCGGGTACTGGATGCCATCGATCGCCGTGGCAGCTTCGCGGCGGCCGCCGACGAGCTGGGCAAGGTCCCCTCGGCGCTGAGCTACACGGTACAGAAGCTGGAAGACGAGCTGGACGCCATGCTGTTTGATCGCAGCGGTCACAGAACCAAGTTCACCCCGGCCGGCCGCATGCTGCTGGAGCAAGGCCGGGTACTGCTGGCCGCCGCCGAGCATCTGGTGGGTGAAACCCGGGCGCTGGCCCGTGGCTGGGAGACAGACATCACCATCGCCGTCGATGCCCTGATGCCGCTGCAGACACTCTATCCCCTGGTCGAAAGGTTGGCCGAGCTGACGGATACCCGGTTGAGGTTTCGCGCCGAGGTGCTGGCAGGCAGCTGGGAGTGTCTGGAAGATGGCCGCGCCGACCTGCTCATCTCCTCCCTCAACCCCGATATCATGCTGACAGGCGTCAAGCATCAGGTGCTGCTAGAAGAGGTGATGCTCTACGTCGCCCACCCGGATCACCCGCTGCACCAGGAGCCCGAACCCCTGGCGGACGAAACACTGCGCCGCTACCGCGCCATCGCAGTGGCGGACTCTGCGCTGCGCAAGCCGGTGCTCACCTATCGCCTGCTCGACAAGCAGCCACGCCTCACCGTCAGTACCATGACGGAGAAGCGCGATGCCCTGCTGGCGGGGATAGGCGTCGGCACCATGCCGCTGAGCTGGATAGAAGAGGACATCAAGGCAGGCCGCCTCAAGGTGATCAGCCCCGAATATCGTCACCAGATCCAGGTCGTGCTGGCCTGGCGGCGCGATACCATGGGCAAGGCCAAGAGCTGGCTGGTACGGGAGATCCCCAAGCTGTTTCCCGGCAAGGGAAATGAGGCCGGGGAGCCTTTGGTATGACAGATGGAGGCGGAGCCCGCCTCCGCTTGACGGTAGGTGCACATTAGGGGAAAAGAAAAAAGCGGACCTCTTGCGAGTTCCGCTCAATGCCAGGAAAGAATAAAAACCTTTCGGTTTAAAAAACCCTTAAATTGGAAGCAAACAATCGATTTCTCAACCAGGAAGGTCTTGAATCCGATTCGTTTTGAATTATGCGCGATGTTTTATGCACCACCAGAAAAATGTTGAATGGTTGAAAGATATGCACCGCAGAGTATCACTATCTGCAACCTTCACCCTTGACTGGTCTGGCCATTTCAATCGATTACGACGGATTTATTTCCTCTGGTTTTTTTAAGTGTCAATATCTGAGCCCACAACGACAAAATCACTCAATTTCTGACACAACATAAAGATGCAGATAAAGGAATAGTTGCATGACCTACAGCCAGACCCTGGCCAACAATATTCTCGACACCCTGAAGAAGACCCTGACCGACAAGGGGATCCGCTATCAGACCCTGGCAGAGGCGATGGGCGTCTCCATCGCCACCGTGAAACGGATGATGAACAAGCCCTCCCTGCCGTTCGATACTCTGCTGGAGATCTGCCACTTGGTGGGGCTGTCATTCGAGGAGCTGCTGGACCGCACTCAGGACGCCCAGAGCCGCCGTGCCGTCTTCACTCAGGAGCAAGACGAGGCGTTTCACAACGAGCCGGGGCTCTACGCCTTTCTCGCCAACATCTTCTGGCGTGACAAGACGCTGATCGATCTCAAGCGGGAGTACAGCCTGACCGATGCCTCCTGCTACCTCTACCTGCGCAAGCTGGAGAAGCTGGGCATTTTGCAGCTCGGTATCGACAACAGTTACCACTTCCTCATCAGCGAGCGCATCAGCTTCGAGCAGCACAGCCGCTTCGCCCGCCAGCAGGCACGGCAGGCAATGTCGGTGCTGGGGGAGTATCTGGTGGAGAACATGCACAAGCCGAACAATTACATGGCGCTCTGCCAGCTGCACCTCAACGAGAGCGAGGCGATGGCGCTGATCGATCGGATGAAGGAGTACTGGCATCAGGAGCTCAAGCTCAACCGCCCCGCCATCGGTCAGCAGGAGCACGCCAAGACCTACACCATGTCGCTGCAACTGGCGGATTGTGGCTATCACAGCTTCGACGACATGATCCCCAATATCGACAACTGATCCCGGCGGATCCTGCGGGATCCGCCGTGTTGGTTGGGCTCTACCCGGTGAGTTGAGAAGCTTGCAGCAATCTGCCTACGGCCGGTTGCAGCGCTTGGGTATCGAGACAGATGCGGATGGCCACTGTGTTCGACAGTGCTCTGGATATTCCCTAATCGGCGCGCCGGGTTTGTTGCAGCTTGCCTGCGAGCGGCTGCAACGCTCGCGTATCGAGACAGATGCGGATGGCATCTGGCCGCCAGTGTTCGATATCACAATCCACCAGCCCCCCTCGCTCGTCATAGTTGACCCGCACCAGCCGCAGCACGGCACTCCCCTCCGCCAGATTGAGCGCGCGGGCGATGGCACCCCGCGCCGCCGAGGGGGTGATCTCCATACTCGCCCCGCCCTGGCCTATGCCATAACGCTGCTGATAGAGCTCGGTGAGGGAGCTGGCCAGCGGCGCACTGGCTATATCGGGAAAGCGGCTGGCCAGCAGATGGTGGCTGACATGGAGCACAGGTCGCCCATCGATCAGCCGCAGGCGGCGGATTTCATAGAGGGGGGTGAAGGGATCCAGCCCCATCCAGCGGCACAGTTCGCTGCTGGCAAGCTCGCTGCCGTGGGCCAGCACCCGGGTTTCGGCGGTGCGTTGCTGCTCGCCGATCCACTGGTGAAAGTGGGTGTGGATGGCAGGATCGTAGGTAAGCCGGGGCGGTGCCACGAACCAGCCACGCCGCTCGGCCCGGTAGATGAGGCCGTCTGCTTCGAGGCTGGAGAGCGCCTCCTTGATGGTGATGCGGGTGGTGGCGAAGCGCTCGCTCAGCGCCCGTTCGGCAGGCAGCTGCTGCCCCGCCACCAGCTGGCCGCTGCCGATATAGCGGCGCAGGGTCTGGCAAATCTGTTCGCACTTGGAGGAGGAGCGGCCATCGGCCATTCTCTGTTCGTTCAATATCTGCTCGCTCAATCTCGGCTCGGTCACACTCATATCCCTGTTGGTCATTCCGGTTTGCACCCGCCTGGAGTAGACCAGCGGCTGTCGACCCTGAGTTGTAACCGTTCCGGATGACAGCGGCGTGACAGGGCGATTGTCATCAAACTGCCATCAAAGCGCCCCGCCACCGTCATATTTCCCCTCTAGCATCCCTCTCGAACCTTAACTGACCTAGTCCAGAAGGATGGGATAATGAAAAGCGTGATCGCAAGTGCACTGGCCCTGGTGGCCATCAGCCAACCACTGTTTGCCGCCGAAAATATCGCGGATATCGAAAAGGCCGCCCGTGGCGAAGGGCAACTCAGCAGTATCGGCATGCCCGACAGCTGGGCCAACTGGAAGGATACCTGGCAACAGCTGGGCAGCATCTACGGCATCAAGCATCAGGATACCGACATGAGCTCGGCGCAGGAGATCGCCAAGTTTGCCGCCGAGAAGGCCAATGCCACCGCCGATATCGGTGACGTGGGCGGCGCCTTCGGTCCGGTGGCGGTCAAGCAGGGGGTCACTCAGCCCTACAAACCCTCCACCTGGGCCGATATTCCCAACTGGGCCAAGGATGCGGACGGTCACTGGATGCTGGCCTATACCGGTACCATCGCCTTCCTGATCAACAAGGATCTGGTCAAGGCTGCCCCCACCAGCTGGCAATCCCTGCTGGGTGGTGACTACAAGGTGACCCTGGGTGATGTGGGTGTCGCCTCCCAGGCCAACAACGGCGTGCTGGCAGCGGCCTATGCCACCGGCGGCAGTGAGAAGAACCTCAAGCCCGCGCTGGAGCTGTTCGGCCAGCTGGCCAAGCAGGGTCGTCTGTCGCTGAATGACCCGACCATCGCCAATATCGAGAAGGGCGAAGTGGAAGTGGGTGTGCTGTGGGACTTCAACGCCCTCAACTACCGCGACCAGATTGACCCCAAGAAGTTTGAGGTAGTGATCCCGAGCGACGGCTCCGTCATCGCCGGTTACACCACCATCATCAACAAGTGGGCCAAGAACCCCAACGCCGCCAAGCTGGCGCGCGAATACATCCTCTCCGATGCCGGTCAAATTAACCTGGCCCGTGGCTATGCCCGCCCCATCCGCAGCAACGTGACCCTGCCGGATGACGTGAAGGCCAAGCTGCTGCCAGCCGAGCAGTATGCCAATGCCAAGCCGGTCAGCGACCATGCAGCCTGGGAGCAGAGCTCCAAGGCCCTGCCACGCCAGTGGCAAGAAACCGTCATGATCAACATGCAGTAAGGGAATCCAGTGCAACACAAGGTGATAGTGGTACTTGTGGATGGTCTGGCAGCCGAGGTAGCCCACACCATGGGCTACCTCGGTGGCATGGTGGAGGCGAAGCGCGGCTTGTATACGACCCTGAGCTGTGCCCTGCCCTCCCTCTCCCGACCGCTCTACGAGTGCATCCTGACCGGCGTGCCACCGGTGGCAAGCGGCATCACCCACAACGGGGTGAGTCGCCTGAGCCAGCACGACGCCATCTTCCATCTGGCCCGCGCCGCGGGTAAACGCACCGCAGCGGCGGCCTATTACTGGGTGAGCGAACTCTACAACCGCAGCCCCTGGCTGGCGCTGCGAGATCGTTACACCCATGACGAGCAGTTGCCGATCCAGCACGGCTGCTTCTACTGGGATGACAACTACCCCGACAGCCATCTGCTGATGGATGGGGAATGGCTGCGTAGCCAGTACGACCCCGACTTTCTGCTGATCCACCCGATGGGGGTGGATGACGCTGGCCACCAGTTTGGCCTCGATTCGCGCCAGTACCGCAATCAGGCGCGCCGGATGGACAGCCTGCTGGCCGATCTGCTGCCCCAGTGGCTGGCAGAGGGGTATCAGGTGGTGATCACCTCGGATCACGGTATGAACAACGACTTAAGCCACGGCGGCACCCTGCCCGAGGAGCGCACCGTGCCGCTCTGGCTGTTTGGCGATGCCTTTATCGAACACTGGCCGGATGGCGTTGTTATCGCCCAGACCCAACTTTGCGCCCTGATGGCCGACTTGCTGGGCGTTCCCCACGATAAACCGGTTGCTCCCCCGCTGCTCAAGGCGGCCTTTATGCGTGAGGTGCACTGATGATGCCCGCCACCACCGAGATCCTGCTGGATCAACCCGTGGTAACCCGGCGCCGGGTGCGCCGTCACTGGCTGCCCGCGCTGGTATTGCTGCCGTTTATCCTGCTGATGATCCTGTTCCAGCTTGCCCCCATGGTGTGGGTGCTGGTGGGCAGCTTTCAGACCCCCGATGGCTGGGGTCTCGACTACTACCGGGAGATCCTGAGCTCCCCCTTCTATCTGCAATCCTTCGCCAACTCGTTGCGGATCGCCGGTATCGCCAGTCTGGCGGGGCTTGCCATCGGCACCCTGGGTGCGGCGGCGCTGCGCCACAGCGGCGAGCGGGTCAAACGGCTGCTGCTGGCGTTTGTCACCATGACAGGCAACTTCAGCGGGGTGCCGCTGGCGTTCGCCTTCATCATCATTCTCGGTATCAACGGCGCCGTTACCCTGCTGCTGAAATCCTGGGGCCTCATCGACGGCTTCAACCTCTACTCGGGGTCGGGCCTCATCCTCATCTACACCTACTTCCAGATCCCGCTCGCCTTGCTGCTGCTCTATCCGGCGTTCGATGCCTTGCAGGATGAGTGGCCGCAGGCTGCGGCACTGCTGGGGGCGAGCAAGCGTCAGTATGTGTGGCACGTGGCGCTGCCGGTGCTCACACCCGCCCTGCTCGGCACCCTGATCATCCTGTTTGCCAACGCAGTGGGTGCCTATGCCTCCGCCTACGCCCTCACCACCGGCAACTTCAATCTGGTGACTATCAGGGTGGCCAGTCTGGTCTCCGGCGACATCTTCCTCGAGCCCAATATGGCGGCGGCGCTGGCGGTGATCCTGATGGTGCTGCTGGGGGTGGTGACGGCCGCCAACCAGTGGTTGCTGAAAAAGAGCTATGTGAACAAGGGGCAGTCCCATGCATGACCTGACACCCTGTACTGGATTGAACAAGCCGGGTGCAGCTGGCCTGCATCCTGGCGGGAGACGACAAGATGCATGATTTGACACCGCGCTGGCCAAAGTGGGTGCTGGGGGCGCTGGTCGCCACCCTGCTGCTGCCGCTGCTGGCCACCTTCCTCTATTCCATCTCCACCCGCTGGGGGGCGACCATGCTGCCGGATGGCTTCACCCTCGACTGGTATCTGAAGCTGTTGGGCGATCCGCGCTTTCTCGCGGCGTTTGGCCGCAGCCTGCTGGTCTGCTTCGCCACTCTGCTGCTGGGGACCCTGGTGCTGGTGCCCACCGTGTTGGTGGTGGCCTACTACTTCCCCAAGCTGGATCCCTGGATGAACCTGCTGATCCTGCTCCCCTTTGCGGTGCCGCCCGTGGTCTCCTCGGTGGGACTGCTGCAGATCTACGCCGACGGCCCCCTGCCCATCGTCGGCACGCCCTGGATCCTGATCGGCACCTGGTTCACCGTGGTGCTCCCTTTTATGTACCGGGCGCTGGCCAACAGCCTGCAAGGGGTGCCGCTCAAGGATCTGATGGATGCTGCCCACCTGCTGGGAGCGAGCAGTCGCCGCGCCTTCCTGTTGGTGGTGATCCCTTGCCTGCGCAAGGGATTGCTGGCGGCACTGTTTCTCTCGCTCTCCTTCCTGCTCGGCGAGTTCGTGTTTGCCAACATGCTGGTAGGCACCCGTTACGAGACCCTGCAGGTCTACCTCTACAACATGCGCGCCACCTCGGGCCACTTCACCAGTGCGCTGGTGATGAGCTACTTCCTGCTGACCCTGCTGCTCACCTGGGCGGCCAACAGATTTCATCGGTGATCCAAGATGTTTCATTTAGAAGTCAATCAACTGCACAAATCCTACGGCGATACCCCGGTGTTCGAGGGGATCGAATTCGGCATTCGCAAGGGGGAGCTGGTGACTCTGCTCGGCCCCTCCGGCTGCGGCAAGTCCACCCTGCTGCGGGCATTGGCCGGGCTCACCCAGGTGGATGGCGGTCAGGTGCGGGTGGCCGGTGAAGACATTACCTGGCAGGCGCCCCAGAAGCGGGGCATCGGCATGGTGTTCCAGAGCTATGCGCTGTTCCCCAACATGACGGTGTGGGACAACGTCGCCTTCGGCCTCAAGATGAAGCCCCAGCCGGGGCGGGAGCTGGCGGCCAGCGTGCAGGAAGCGCTGGAGCTGGTGGAGCTGACCGGCTTCGAGCGCCGCTATCCGGGTGAGCTCTCCGGCGGTCAGCGCCAGCGGGTGGCGCTGGCGCGGGCTTTGGTGGTGCGGCCAAGGATCCTCTTGCTGGACGAGCCGCTCTCCGCGCTGGATGCCCGCATCCGCCGCAGCCTGCGCCAGCAGATCCGCGAGATCCAGCAACGCCTTGAGCTCACCACCATCTTCGTGACCCACGATCAGGAGGAGGCGCTTACCCTGTCGGATCGGATCTTCCTGATGAACAAGGGATCCATCGTGCAGAGCGGTACGCCGGAGCAGATCTACACCCGCCCTGCCAGCGAGTTTGTGGCGAGCTTTATCGGCAACTACAACCTGCTCGGCGCAGAGCAGGGCAAGTCGCTGTTCGGCCCCCATTTTCAGGGCAAGCTGGCGCTGCGCCCAGAATCCATCACCCTGCTGCCCGCAGGGGCGACCAGCAGCGAGCCTTGCCTGCCCGGCATAGTGCGTCAGCAACAGCTGCTCGGCAACGTCATCCGCTATCAGGTGGCGTGCGAGGCGGGACTCTTGACGGTGGATTGCCTCAACCGCTCGGCCGGCGATCTGCTGGCAACCGGCAGCGCCGTGACCCTGGTGGTGGCCCGGGATCAGCTGTGTGAGGTAGCATAAAGCCATGTATCCCATTCTGTTTTCGACCGGCATCATGATGCCGGTCACCAACCCAAGGAGCCGTCATGGCACTGGCACTGTTTGATCTGGATGAGACCCTGATTGCCGGGGATTCCGCCAGCCTCTGGCTGGAGTACATGGTGGCCCAGGAGCTGGCCCCGGCGGACATGATTGCCGAAGAGCAGGCCATGATGTCCCTCTACCATCAGGGCAAGATGGACATGCACCAGTACATGGCCTTCACCCTGCAGCCGCTGGCAGGCAAGTCACGTCAGTGGCTCAGCCAACAGTGCCACCGCTTCGCCGAGCAGGTGCTGCGGGCGCGGATCTACCCCGAGGGGTTGGCGCGCATCGAGTGGCACCGCAAGCAAGGGGACGAGCTGGTGCTGATCTCGGCCTCCGGCGAACATCTGGTGGCGCCCATGGCGCAGATGCTGGGGATGGATCACTGCGTCGCCATCCTGCTCGATGAGGAGGAGGGGATGCTGACCGGCCAGACTCGCGGCACCCTGAGTTTTCGGGAGGGCAAGGTGGCCCGCATCGACCAGCTCTTCGCCGGAGACGACAACCTCTGGCAGGATAGTTACGGTTACAGCGACTCCCACAACGACCTGCCACTGCTGCGAGCGGTGAGCCATCCTCATGCGGTCAACCCGGCTCCCGGCCTGCGTCAGATCGCCGCCGAACACGACTGGCCCACCCTGGACTGGCAACTGAACGGCTAAATGAAGAAGAGGCCCTCGGGCCTAATGCCGATCAGTTAAGGATCCATTGACCGATCCTTCTGATG
>NZ_CAWNYS010000050.1:0-18205 GCF_963878295.1 Aeromonas sp. HMWF014
GTCCACCAGCGCCATATTGGGCAGATCCTGGGTAAAGGGGGCACCCAAGAGGCCCTGCTCCTTGAGCGCCTTGAAGTTCTCGCCGTTGACCCAGAGCAGATCGATGGGGCCGCCTGTGTGCTTACCTGCCTGTTTGTTGGCCAGTAACTGGCTGACGCTCTGGGCTATGTCATCCACCTTCACCTGCACCAGCTTGACCTGATACTGACGCTCAAGCTCCTGGCCGGCCCACACCAGATAGGCGTTGATCTCCGGGCTGCCGCCCCAGGCGTTGAAGTAGACGGTCTGCCCTTTCGCCTCCTCAAGGGTCCGTTGCCAGTTGTCATCGGGATTTGCTAACAGCGGGCCGCTGGCCAGCAGGGGCAGGGCGCACAACAGGGATTTGAGCAAGGGCAGAGTCTTGAGCATGTGAGTTACCTTGGGCAAAGGGTCAGGCGCCACGGCGCCAGCTATGATATCGGGCCAGCAGGGCCAGCACCCGGGTGGGCTGGTGAGCCCGCTTCCACTCGCCGGCCACGTACTTGTTCCCCTCCATCAGGGTAGGATAAGCGTGTATGGTGGCGAGGATCTTGCCAAGCCCCAGCTGGTGGCGCATGGCGAGCACGAATTCGGCAATCCGCTCGCCGGCGTGAGTGCCCACTATGGTGGCACCCAGGATCTTCTCCTTGCCGGGCACGGTGAGCACCTCGATAAAGCCATGGCGCTCACCGTCGGCAATGGCGCGATCCAGCTCGGCCAGCTCGAAGCGGGTCGTCTCGAAGGGGATACTCTCTGCCTCTGCCTCCTTGCGGTTGAGGCCGACCCGGGCGATTTCCGGCGTGGTGTAGGTGGCAGTTGGGATCACCCTGTAGTCCGCCTTGAAGCGCTTGAACTGGCCGAACAGGGCATTAACGGCGGCATACCAGGCCTGATGGGCGGCAACGTGGGTGAACTGGTAGGGACCTGCCACGTCCCCCACCGCCAAAATGCTGGGGTAGTTGGTGGCGAGAAAACCATCGACGGCAACCGTGCCACGGGGTGCCAGTTCCACCCCTAGCGCCTCCAGCCCGAAGCCACTCACATTGGCAACCCGTCCCAGTGCCAGCAGCAGTTGATCTCCCTCAATCACTTGCACGTCATCGCCTCGGCGCAGTTGCAGTCGAATGGGCAGCTGCGTGTCTTGTGCCTCTGCTGATGGCAGATAGTCGACCCGCTCGGTGCGCCAGCCGGTGAGCACAGTGACACCGTCACGGGCCAGCTGTGATTGCAGCGCGTCGGCCACCTCCCGTTCTTCACGTGGCAGCAGTTGATCGGCCAGCTCCACTTGCGTGACCGGGATGCCGAGCAGGGCAAAGCTCTGGGCCAGCTCGCAGCCGATGGGGCCGCCGCCAAGCACCAGCAAACGGCGCGGCGGGGTACGCAGCTGCCAGAGGCTATCCGAGGTGAGATAAGGCACGTCGGCCAATCCGGGTAGAACCGGCACAAACGGTCTGGCGCCGGTGGCGATGACGATATGGCGGCTGGTAAGGCGCTGGCCGTTCACTTCCACCTCCCAGGGGGAGATCAGTCGCGCCTCCCCTTCGATACACTCCACCCCAAGCCCTTCATAGCGTTCTACCGAGTCGTGGGGCTCGACCTCCTTGATGACCGTCGCCACCCGCTCCATCACAGCGGCAAAATCGGCGCAGGATTGGCTTGGGCTAAAGCCCAGCGCTTCGGCCTTGCGCTGCTCGGCGGCAAAGCGGGCGCTGCGGATCAGCGCCTTGGAGGGGACGCAGCCGCTGTTGAGGCAATCGCCCCCCATCTTGTGTTTCTCGACAAGCGCCACCTTGGCCTTCACTGCTGCGGCGATATAGCTGGTGACCAGCCCACCGGCACCGGCGCCGACTACCAGCAGGTTGTAGTCATAACGGGCGGGCTTTCGATAGGGGGCGTGCAGGCGGCGCAGGGCAAGCTGTTGTATGGCGCGCTTGATCAAGAAGGGCATCAGCCCCAGCAGGGTCAGCGCCACTATCAGGCCGGGGGAGAGAACGTTGCCCGTGCTGGTTAATTGGCCAAGCTCGCTCCCCGCCAGCACATAGACGAAGGTGCCGGGCAGCATGCCAAGCTGGCTCACCCAGTAGTAGGTACTGACTCTGATGGGGGTGAGCCCCATCAGCAGGTTGACCAGAAAGAAGGGGAAGAGGGGGATAAGGCGCAGGCTCAGCAGGTAGAAGGCGCCGTCCTTCTCCATCCCGGCCTGGAAGGTGGCCAGCTTGTCGCCAAAGCGGGTCGTGACCCAGTCGCGCAGCAGGAAGCGGGCGCTGAGAAAAGCCAGGGTGGCGCCAATGGTGCTGGCAAAGGAGACCAGCAGCAGCCCCCAGCCGATCCCGAACACTGCGCTGCCGCCCAGGGTGAGCAGGCTGGCGCCGGGCAGGGAGAGGGCGGTGCTCAGCACATAGATGCTCACAAACAGCAGACTGGCCGTGACAAAGTGGCTGTCGACCCATTGCGCCAGTGCGGCCTGCTGGGCCTGCAAGGCGCCCAGACTAAGATAGCGGCCAAGCTCGAGGGCAAAGAAGGCGCCGATGAGGCACCCCATCACCAACAGAAGCAGCAGGCGGGCCCGGTTCATCAGGCGTCCTTGCTGTCTGGCTGGGCGGGACGCTCGGGTTGCACCGGCAACTGGCAGAAGCCCTGCGGTGCGATATCGAGGGCGGCGTTGAACTTGGCCGACATGTTCTGGAAGGCGATAAGGCCGGTCAGCTCCACCATGGCGTCGTCATCGAACCAGGGCTTGAGGCGGGCCGCCTGTTCATCGCTGACCCCATCCAGCCCTGTCATGGCTTCGGTGTAGTCGAGCACCGCCTTTTCCCGCTCGTCGAACAGGGGGTTGTTGCGCCAGTGGGCCAGCGCCTCCACCTTCTCGCTGGAACCGGCCCGCTTGATGAGGGTCATGGCGTTGATGTCGACGCAGAAGCGGCACCAGTTGAGCTGGGAGACCCGCACCGTCACCAGGGAGCGCAGCACGGGGTCGATGGGGGAGCGCCTGCGGTTGATGACGCCGTAGAGGGTGGCCACGGCGGCAAACAGCCGTGGCGAGCGGCCCCAACATTTGCCTGGGATCAGCACCTGGCCGTAGTTGCGTTTTTGCAGCCAGAAAAAGGGGCGGATAAACCAGGCATATTCCCGATCGGGTTTGACCTCAACGCGCATGTTATTCCTCTTTTTTGTTCTGCATCTTGGGTTTGTAGGCACCCCCCAGCCGCTCATTGAGCCGGATCAGAAACACCTCGATCCGTGCCCGGTTGGTACCCAGATCGCTGCGTCCTTGGCGGGAGGCCGAACGCATGTCGATGCGGGTCTCCTGGGGGCCGGCAAAGACCCGCAGCGCCACATCGTCCTGAAAGCCGAACCAGCCGGTGGTGGCCACTGCATCGAGGCCGTCCGGGCTCGGTCGCACCTGCCAGCCCAGTTGTATCATCAGCGCGTGGGCCTCCGTGATCGCCTCGACCGGGGAGGCGCTGGTATAGAGAGGACCGGGTTTGCCCTCAAACGCGTTCAAGGGTGCCGAATTGATGGGCAGATCCTGCGCCGTTCTCAGCTCGGCGGCCCAGCGCAGGGGGGGGGGATTATAGGGATCCGTGCTGACATCGTTGAGCAGCGGCATACGCAGTGCCTGCACCAGGAACAGCAGGGGCAGCAGCAGCGGGGTGATCCCCCAGAGGCTCGGCACCTTATGCCGGCTCCAGGGCAGGCGTACCAGTAACAGGAGCGATATCAGCGCACCGAGCAGACAGATGGCGAACCCCAGCCACCAGGGCCAGAGGTGAGAGCGGCTGCCGAGGGCGCCAGCAAGGGGCAGCAACCAGGCCAGCAGGGGCCACCACAAATAACTGGGCATAACGGGGAACCACTGGTTATGATGGACAAGTACCCTGAAGGATAAACTTAATTGACTGATAACGTTAGTAAATTTATCTCAGTCCTGCTGCTTTTCCCAAGCGCTTCGCTGTGGGCTGACACAGCCGTGCTGGCGGCGGGGGACATGTGGCGCGCCGAGATCGTCTATGAGGCCATGCCTGGGGTGTCGCGGGTCGAACCCGGCTATGCCACACCCTTGCCACAGGGAACCACGCCGGCACAGGAGCTGGCGCGGCGCCAGGCAGTGCGCATCGATTACGATCCGGTCCTGGTGGGTTATGGGGATCTGCTCAATGTCTTCTGGCAGCTGGTGGATGGGCACGATGGTGGCGGGCAATATTGCAATCGCGGCCAGGAATTTGTCCCGACCCTGTTGCCCAGAGATGACTATCAGTGGCGTCTGGCCCAGGTGAGCCTGACGCGTTGGCAGGCGCTGCATGGTCGCGCGAGCCGGGTATCGCTCTGGCCGGATAGCCAATTCACGCCCGCACCCGAGATGGATGACTGGGCGCAGCGCCATCCCTGGCGCTTTGGTGTTTATGCTCGCCGTTGCGGCGGCTGGCCCGTGGCATTGACACCCCAACCCTGAGCCATCAGTTGCGGTAAAGCACCTTGATGAGGTGGAAGCCAAACTTGGTGCGTACCGGGCCGAGTACGGTCAGCAGTTCGCCCTTGAACACGGCATCGTCAAACGGCTTGACCATGTCGCCCTTCGAAAACTCCCCCAGATCCCCCGAGCGTTTGGACGAGGCACAGGTGGAAAAACGCTTGGCCATCTGACCAAAGTCGGCCCCCTTGGCAAGTTTCTCCTTGATCTCCAGACACTGCTTCTCTGTCTTGACCAGGATGTGCTGGGCACAGGCTTTCTTCATATTGGCGCTCCTCGGCGGCGGGCAAATCGGGGCGCAAGATTACTCCAATTCCCGCCGCGCGTCAGCCGTCATGCAGGGATTAACTGCGGGTGCGGGCGCCGATGCGGGCCCTTGGACGCGATTGCCACAGGATCTCCAACCCCAGCAGGGCATGCAGGCTCCAGATGGCCAAGGGGTTGAGCCAGTCGCCCCCCAGTTGCAAGGTGGCCAGGGCGCAGCTTGCCAGCAAGAGGGTGATGCCCGGCAGACGCCAGTGCACCGGCAGTGGCGCCAGTATGGCGATGCCCAGCAGGATGGCGAGCCCGAACGGCAGGTTGAGGGCGGTGAAGGCCAGTGCCTGCTGGCCGTTCATGCCGGTCAGCAGCGCCACCAGGGCGCTGCAACAGGCGAGAAAGGTGATGAATTCGAGTCGGTCCGCAATATAGTCAGCCATCTGTTCGCTACGTGCAGGCATGATGTGTCTCCTTCGGTTAAGAGCACCGGGGGCGGCGGGACCCTAGACTCATGACGCCGGTGCGGGCGATGTGTTGTCTTCGGTAGATGAACCCAGTGTGGGCGAGACAAGGAGCCGGGGGGAGCGGGATAAATCGATTGAGGTGAACGAGGCTTTGATTGTTCAGATTCAACCAGTTGATTTTTATCATCTAAAGTAAGCCTTGGTTCAAGGAGGAAGGCTGGGCTCAGGGGGGAGGTAGCGGGCTGGCCGTCGTCATCTTGACCACTTGCCGACAGTTGATGTCGCGTCGGCGAGGGGGTGTTGGTGCAAGGGGGATGCGAGACAAACAGCCGCTTGTGATGCATCTTATGGCTTGATGGCTGAGGAATGGCCCTTTTTTTGCCCACAATGGCATCAGTCTGTGGCGCTGGCGGGAAGAAAGTGGGCAAGCCGAGTGACAAAGGCTTCAATACTATGGTGAATTTCGATGCCGCTTCGCTCTGATGTTGCGCTGGGGATATGCTAGGATGAGGCGCGCTTGCCATCGAGTGAGCCTCATATGCATTCTGACTCTTGCATTATTTTAATCATGTTCTTCGGGGAAATTGACGTTTGACAGGATGCAATCCGCCCCTGCCAGCAGGGATCTCATCGCCCGGACGGGTTTTCCGTCGCAGGCTCCGCGCACTGGGCCTGACTCTCTGTTTGCTGCTGTTCGTCACCCCGGCCATGGCGGCCAAACTCACCTATCAGGTCAAGGGGCTGAGAGGGGAGACCAAGGATAACGTCGAAGCCTTCCTCAATGCGCTGCCCGTCTTTCAGGAGCGCCAATTCCGCACAGCCCGCCCCAAGATCACCGAGAGTGTGCAACAAGCCCTGCAGGTCTTTGGCTACTATCAGCCCAAGATCACCCTGAGCCGTTACAAAAATGCCCCCGCCAGGGTGGTGATCGAGGTGGATGCAGGCAAGCCTGTCATCATCTCTCGCCTCGACATACTGCTGGAAGGGGATGTGGGCAGCGACGACATCTTCAGTGCGCTGCTGGACAAGCTGCCCCTGCAGGAGGGAGATCCCCTCCACCACGGCAAATACGAATCCATCAAGGCGGATCTCGGCAGCCTGGGGCTGGCCCGCGGCTACTTCGACGCCAAGATCAGCAAGAGTCAGGTCAAGGTGTTCCCGGATCAGGGCACGGCCGAGATCTACATACTGTTTCGCTCCGGCCAGCGCTATCACTTTGGCGAGATCCACTACGACGCCACGCCCGAGGCGCTGCGCCTCATTCGGCCGCTCGTCAACATCAAGAGCGGCGACCCCTATCTGGCGATCCGGCTGGCCGAGATGTCGCAGGATATCTCCTCCACCAGGATGTTCAAGGAGGTGGATATCAGGCCCATGGTCAGCCAGGCGGAGGGCAACCGGGTGCCGGTGCAGGTGACGCTCTCCAACCGGGTCGACCACGAAATAGAAACGGGTATCGGCTTTGCTACCGACGTGGGTCCGCGTATTAGCGCCACGTGGGAGAAGCCCTGGGTCAACAGCTACGGTCACCGTCTCAACGCCACCGCCAAGGTCTCGCAACCCGAGGCCGAGCTTAGCTTCGATTACCAGATCCCGGTGGGCAACCCACTGCGGAACTACTACTCGCTGCAGGCGGGTTATCAATACAAGGACATCAACGATACCCGCTCCGACCTGACCACCCTCAGCGTGCGCCGCTGGACGCGGCAGCCGGAGAGTTGGGACCGAAACGTCTTCATCCGGCTCGAAAACGAGGTCTTTACCCAGGGTGCAGACAAGGGGAACAGCTTGCTGCTGATCCCCGGTGTCTCCTGGTCGCGGTTGCGGATGCGCGGTGGTCTGGTGCCTGACTGGGGCGATCGCCAGCAGCTGACCCTGGAGTTTTCCGATCCCTACTGGGGCTCCGATATCAGCTTCGTGCGGGTGTGGGGTCGCAGCAGGTGGCTGCGCTCCCTGGGAGAGGATCACCGCTTCCTGCTGCGGGCGGAGCAGGGCGCCATCATAGGGGACAGCTTCTCGCTGGTGCCGCCGTCACTGCGCTTCTTCACCGGTGGTGACCAGACGGTGCGTGGCTATGGCTACGAGACCATCTCGCCGCGCGGCAGCGACGGCAAGTTGCTGGGGGGCCGTTACGTGAGCGTTGCCAGTGCCGAATACAGCTACCGCTTCAGTGACAGATGGCTCGGCGCCCTGTTCGTGGATGGCGGGACGGCCACGGTCGATTACAGCGAGGCTTGGAAGATAGGCCCGGGTGTCGGCGTGCGTTGGGTCACCCCCATAGGTCAGGTCAGGCTCGATCTGGCGGTGGCCATTACCGAGGATGACAAGCCGCTGCGGCTCCATTTCGCGTTGGGGCCTGAACTATGATCCGGTTTAAACGCACCCATCTTCCTCTTTGTTCTCTTTCTTGGCCGCTGCGGCTGCATGTTTCGCGGGGGCCTGTGCTGTGATCTGGGTAAAACGCATTCTTCTCTGGCTGATGGGGCTCGTCTTCCTGCTGCTGATTGGCTTCAGCCTGCTGGGCTTCACCCATCAGGGCAACAAGTGGCTATGGCAACAGGCCAGGGCGGCGCTGCCCTCCCTCAAGGGAGAGCTGGTGGCGGGCCAACTCGGTTATGGCTGGACCCTGGAAGGGGTCGGCTGGCAGGACGAGCTGGTGGATGTCATGGTGGAGCGGGCCGTGCTGAACTGGGATCTCGGCAAGTTGTTGCAGGGCAAGCTCTGGATCAAATCTCTGACGGTCACCCACCCCGTGGTCAAGGTCGCTGAATCGGAGCCGGTGCAGGAAGAGCCATCAGAACCCTTCGTCTGGCGTCCGCTGCCCCTGCGGATCCAGGTCGATAGTCTCCAGGTAACGGACTTGGATCTGGCGGTGCCCGGCGTCGGTGTGACCCTCACGTCCCTCGACATCGGCGCCACCCTCAGTCGCCAGGGGCTCATCGTGCGCGGGCCTGTGCTGGATGGCCTGACCGTGACCCTGGCCGAGACGCCGCCTGCCGATGCAGCCAAACCGGCTGCGGCCAAGGAGCAGAAGGCAACCAACGCGGCGCCCATTGCGCTGCCCGCCATCACCCTGCCTTTCCCCATCCAGCTGGAAGGCCTGACGGCGACCCGCTTTCGCTATCAACAAGGGGAGCTGAACGAAGGGCTCGACACCCTGCGGCTGTCGGCCAGTGGGAAAGAGGAGCGCATCGAGGTGCGCGAGCTCTCCCTGCGCCATGCCATGGCGGATGTGGCGCTTAAGGGCCATATCCGGCTGACCGAGGATTATCCGCTTGAGTTGACCCTGGACGCCAATGCCCGCAAGGGGCTGCTGGATGGCAAACTCAAAGGGGGGCAGGCGGCCCTGATCCTGGGTGGCTCGGTAGGCAAGCTGGCGCTTGATCTGCAAGCCAAGGGGCCGGTGGCCGCCAACCTCAAGGGGTCATTGGCCGCCCTCAACCCTGACTTGCCGTTTGATCTGGGGCTGGAGTGGCAGCGCCTCGACTGGCCCCTGCACAAGCCAGCCAAGGACGAGCCCAGCTATCAGTTGGACAAAGGCAGCCTGACTGCCAAGGGTAAACTCTCCGGCTATCAGTTTGCCTTGAATACGGCTGGCAAAGGCACGGACGTCCCCCCCTTCAAGCTGGCGCTGACGGGCAAGGGGGATCTGGAACAACTGAACCAGATAAAGCTGCAGCTCAACGCCCTGAAAGGGGAGCTCAAGCTCGATGGCAAGTTGGCCTGGAATCAGGGGGTGCGCTGGCAGGGCACCACCGAATTCAAGGAGATCAATCCCGCCGAACTGGTTCCCGAGCTCAAGGGCAAGCTGGCGGGCAAGATTACCAGCAAGTTAGAACTGAACGAGACAGGCCACTGGCAGCTGCAGCTGCCAGAACTGAAGGTCGAGGGCAAGCTCAACCAGCATCCGCTGGCCATCAAGGGCCGCCTCAGCGGCAACGACAAGATGGAGTGGCAGATCCCCGCGCTGGCACTGCAAAGCGGCCCCAACCAGCTGCAGGTCAAGGGCAGCCTCAGCCAGCAAGCATGGAGGCTGGATGCGGATATCGATGCCCCCAATCTGGCCGGGCTCTACCCCGGTCTGAAGGGGGACATCAAGGGACAGGTGCGCCTCACCGGCAACCAGCAGACACCAAGGGTCACAACGGAACTGGCCGCCAGCCGGCTCTACTATGCGGGCACGGATCTGAAGGGGATTGCCATCAAGGGTAATGCCCTGGTCGGCGACAAGCCGGCCGGTGAGCTGGCGCTGACGGTGGCGAGCCTGGTACAAGGGGCCAACGCGCTCAGCCAGCTGGCCCTGAACCTGAGCGGTGATCTCAATCAGCATGTTTTATCGCTGACCATGAAGGGCGAGCCGGTGGCGGCCAATCTCAACCTGAGCGGTAGCCTGCGCGGGGACCGCTGGCGTGGCACCCTATCGGAGCTCAAGCTGAAGACGCCGCTGCAGCGTTGGGAGCTGACAGCCCCCTGGGCGCTTGACCTCGATCTGCCGCACCAGCGGTTGACCATGGGGGATCTCTGCCTGGGATCCAAGGGGGCTAGCCTCTGTGTCAAGGGCAGCCAGGTTTCGGCCCAGCAGGGTAGCCTCGAATTTGCCCTGAGCGGGTTAGATCTCCAGCGTCTGCACCCCTGGCTACCGGACAATTTCTGCTGGCTGGCGGTGCTCTCCGCCGATGGAAGAGCCAGTTGGCGAGGCAGCCAGCCGACCCTGCGCGCCAACGTGCGTACCACGCCGGGCACCCTGGTTGCTAATGGGCTCAAGACCGATTATCAGCAGCTCGAGTTTGGGATCGATTTCGAACGTCAGCAGGCGGCGCTCCGGCTCGATTTCGTCTCCAAACAGATAGGCACTATCGATACCAATCTGCTGGTCACGGATCCATCCGGCCGTGGCAGGCTGTCGGGGCAGCTCAAGTTTGACGACCTCAAGCTGACGACCTTCGCCCCGCTCATCCCGGAGGTACGCTCCCTGCAGGGCGTTATCTCCGCCGATGCCCGTTTCGATGGTACCCTGGCCGCCCCCTTGCTGTTTGGTCAACTCAACCTGCTGGATGGGGAGGGGCAGACCCATTCCGACATGGTGACCCTCTCCAAGCTGGTGACTCGCCTCAAGATTGAAGGCAACCGTGCTGAACTCGACGGCACCATGCTGGTGGGCAAGGGTCCGCTGGTGTTGGGGGGCTGGTTGAGCTGGGCTCAGATGCCGGTCAGTGGCAGCCTCACCATTCAGGGCAAGGAGCTGGATGCCCAATATCCGGGCATGGGACGGGTGCGACTCTCCCCCGATATCGCCATCTCGCTGGGAGAGCAGACCCAGATCACCGGTCAGGTCGACATTCCCTGGGCGCGGATCCTGGTCAAGAGCCTGCCCGAGAGCGCGGTCTCCGTCTCCGATGACGTGATAGTGATCCATGACGATCTGCCGCCGGTGCCCAGGGCGACGCCGCTGCCAATAGCGATCAAACTTGCCATTCGGCTCGGAGACGACATTCGGTTCGATGCCATGGGGCTCACCACCAGGGTGGGTGGGGGCATCAACATCAGCCAGGAGCCTTCCCGGCCACTTGCCGGCAATGGTCAGCTGGTGCTCAACGATGGTCGCTTCAGGGCTTATGGCCAGAACCTCATCATCAAGGATGGTCGCATCCTCTTCTCCGGCCCGCTGGATCGGCCCTTCCTCAACATAGAAGCCATTCGGGATCCCGCGACCATAGCGGCCAATGTGACTGTCGGGGTCAGGGTGACAGGGCCGGCTAGCAAGCCCAATATCACCGTTTTTTCTCAACCTCAGATGGCGCAATCCGAACAGCTTTCCTATCTGCTGCGCGGCAGGGGTTTGCAGACCAGTGGCGCAGATGGCGGTTTCAATGGCTTGCTGGTGGCCGGTGCCGTCAGTCAGGCCAGCGGCGTTGTCTCCAGCCTGGGGAAATCCCTCGGCATGAGCGATGTGGCGCTTGATACTGCTGGCAGTGGCAACAACACTCAGGTTACCTTGTCTGCCTATCTGTTGCCCGGCTTGCAGTTCCAGTATGGGGTCGGTGTGTTCAGCCCCATTGCCGAGCTCAGGCTGCGTTATGAGCTGATGCCCAGACTCTACCTGCAGGCCATGAGCGGGGTGGCCCAGGCAGTGGATATCTTCTATCGCTTCACCCTGCCGGGCAGGTGAATATAAAACGGGAGGCTTAGGCCTCCCGTTTTCATGGGGCCAGTGTGATGGTTTAAGGCCCACTGTTTTTGCATGGTCAGAAATGCGAAAACCCGGCGCCAGGCCGGGTTTTCTGAAGATTGGTGGAGGGAGAAGGATTCGAACCTTCGAAGGCAGAGCCGTCAGATTTACAGTCTGATCCCTTTGGCCACTCGGGAACCCCTCCACGGGGCATTGCATCTGTTGCTTGGCCTTGCTGACTACTGCACTTGAAATGGTGGAGGGAGAAGGATTCGAACCTTCGAAGGCAGAGCCGTCAGATTTACAGTCTGATCCCTTTGGCCGCTCGGGAACCCCTCCACAAGTGCGAGGCGCATACTAACAGATCTTCCGCTGTTGTGAACCCCTTGACGGGATTTTTCCTGCTCACAGGATCCGATTTGCGGCCGATAAGCGATGAAACCACCATTTCCAAGAGTTATCTCATGCTACCCAGCGCGATACGTGATCAGCTGTTGGTTGACGAGGCCCAGCTGGGGCAACGTCTAAACCGGGATCTCCAGCACGGCGACAGGGCTGATTTTCGTCTGCACTTGGCCTTGCTGACCGATGCTGTGGAGGCGCAGCCCTGGTTCGATCC
This sequence comes from Aeromonas sp. HMWF014, assembly GCF_963878295.1. NCBI lineage: Bacteria > Pseudomonadati > Pseudomonadota > Gammaproteobacteria > Aeromonadales > Aeromonadaceae > Aeromonas > Aeromonas sp. HMWF014. The sequence continues at coordinate 12,000 of NZ_CAWNYS010000050.1, forward strand.
GGTGGCCGCGTCCAAGCCGGATCCCCGGGACTGGCGCAGCCGCTTTGCACTGCCAGCGCTAGCCCCCCTGCAAGGGGGCGAGGATGATGGTGATGGTGTGCGACTCAACGAGCGGCTGCAACAGGGGGGCTCGATGGTGGATGTCAGGCTCTGGCTGGCGCTGCGCTCGCCGCCCTTGCTGGGCACGCAGCCGATGCTGGATCCCGCCGTGTATGACAACCTCTCGCTTCTGGGGCGTGAGCGCTGGCAACGCAAGATAGCGGATCAGCCAAGGGGTGACGATCCGCTGCTCATGCTGCCAATACTGGATGCGTTGCAACAGGGGGTGGATGCTCGTCTGCACTGGTTAAGCTGAGACAGGGTAAGGAGGGGGCATCGACTCGCGGCAACGTCAGGATGCAAAAAGGCGGGAAGATCCCGCCTTTATTGTTTGATTCGTGCGATGTGCTGCAGATTATGCGTCGGCTTCATCCACTTGGGGTACGACTTCCTTGGTACTGGCGGCCGCACGACGGGCGATGGGCTTCTCGATGTGGCGGTTGAGCTGACGTTCCAGCTTTTGCCCCAGTTCGGTGATGGCGGCGTACATATCCTCGTGTTCTGCCTGTGCAAACAGTTTGCCGTTGGGGATGCCAGCACTGGCTTCAACGATAAACATCAGACGCTCTTTGGAGACAATCACATGGGGTGTGATAAGAGGCACCTGAAGACGTTCGAGCTTTTCAAAGCGGGATTCAATGCGCTCGCGGATAGCCGGGGTGATGTCGATGATTTTGCTGGTAATTTCGATTTTCATATTGGCCCCCTTCGGGTCGTCTTGCTTGTGTCTTCACCTTCAGAGTACTCATGGCAGAATATTGAAATGTGATCTTTGTCACGAAATGAATCCTTTACTATCACGCGACTTATAAATTGTGATCTTTTCCCGTTCTGCGTCAAAAAGCACTTGAGCTCCATGAAACTGGCAGGCAGTATGGGAAACTTGGATCGTTTCTGTCCCCCCTTGGCAGCGCCGCATGTCGACCTCATGTCCGGTTTTCACCGCATAGTCTCGCTTCTTTCGCACTCCTCACGTATCGCGCTATGCCCGTAGTGCGAGAGGGTATTGTGTGGCTCTATCAAGTTGTCAGGGTATTGAACGTGGTTGTCGTGGTGTTGGAGTAGTAGATGAAACAGCAGGGCACTCAGATGATGTGGTTTTATGATCGGCAACATGAGCAGTGGAGCCTGTCCGATCATGCCTCTTACCAGTTATGGCAAGGGGAGGGGGCACATCCCTGGGCCGGTCAGCTGGCCGTGGACGATGAACCCGGCTTCTCTGATTTTCTCTCCAGACTCTACCACTCACGCCAGCCAGCCCAGTTCATCGGTCACCTGATGGACGAGCATGGCGAGGTGCGCCATGTGCTCTGGAGCGGCCAGTACGTCTCTGCCCAGCAAGTATGCTGTGGCTGGCTGGCCCCGCTGGATACCACCCGCAGTACGCCTGAACTGTCCCAGCAGCTCCCCCTGTTGCAAGATCCCCTGCTGGCCCAGCTGGCCCAAGCGCTGTCCGCCAGAACCGGGCTCGACTTTTTCGATACCCTGATCAACCAACTCGCCCATATTCTGGTCGCGGATGCGGTATGGCTGGCAGAGCGCACCAGCAGCGACCGCCTCAAGGTGCTGGCCAGCCATGGTATTGACCTCAAGGAGTACGAACTCGCGGGCATGCCCTGCCAGCAGCTCTATCGGCGTGGTGATGCCTGCGTGGTCACCATCGAGGCCGATTGCCAGCTTAATCCGCAGTTGAAAGCGGGGCAGCGTTATTACGCCCAGCCGCTGCTTGACAGACAGGGTCAGATCCTTGGCCATCTGGCACTGCTCTTCTCAGGCGAGATCGAGATCCCCAACCTGGATTCAGTGCTGACCATTTTCTCTGTGCGCATGGTGGCCGAGCTGGAGCGGTTGCAGAGCGATGCCCAGCTGCGGCTCTCTGCGGTGGCCTTCGAAACCCACGAGGGCATCATCATCACGGATCCCGACTTCAAGATTTTGCGGGTCAACCATGCCTTTAGCCAGATCAGCGGCTTTGACAGTCAGCGGGTGATTGGGCTGCATCTTGGCAATGACCTCTGGTCAGGGCTGGGGGGGCTGGGCTATGAGCTCAATACCTTGAGCCGCTGGCAGGGAGAAACCTTGCGCCAGCACGTCGATGGTCACATCTATCCCCAGTGGGAAATCGTCACGCCTGTGCAGGATGGCAAAGGGGTGATCAGCCACTTCGTCATCTGTTTCGAAGATATCTCGGAGCGCAAGGAGGCCGAACGTCGCATCCAGCATCTTGCCTACTACGACGAGCTGACCGGTCTGCCCAACCGCCGCCAGTTGCACGAGACCCTGGCTCAGGCGTTCCGCGAGGCAAGCCGCGATCACCTGATAGGGGCCCTGCTGTTCATCGATCTGGATCACTTCAAGACCATCAATGATTCGCTGGGTCATGCCACCGGCGACTGGCTGCTCAAGGAGGTGGCCACTCGCCTCAAACGGCTGGTGCGCCAGGGGGATTGTCTGGCGAGGCTGGGTGGCGACGAATTCGTGCTGCTGTTGCCCTCGCTGTCGGCCAGCCCGCCCCAGGCGGAGATGCAGGCCGACATCATCACTGAGCGGCTCATCAGCGAGATCGCCGCCCCCTACACCCATGGCCAGCAGGTGCTGCACATAGGCGCCAGCGTCGGCATTACCCTCTTCCCCGGCCGTGGGCAGGGGGTGGACGATCTGCTCAAGCAGGCTGACACCGCCATGTATCAGGCCAAATCGGCGGGCCGCAAGACCCGCCGCTTCTTCGATGCCTCCATGCAGCAGCAGGCGGATCGTCGGCTACTCATTCACAACGAGCTGCGCAATGCCCTCAGCCAACAGGAGCTGACCCTCTACTACCAGCCGCAGCACATGGTGGAAGGGGGGGACATCATAGGGGTCGAGGCGCTGATCCGCTGGCAACCGCCGGGGCGGGCGCTGGTCTCTCCCGCCGAGTTCATTCCCATTGCCGAGGAGACGGATCTCATCGTTGACATCGGTAACTGGGTGCTGCACGAGGCGTGCGCCCAGTATGTGCTGTGGGAGGAGAACGGCATCCACATCCCCCAGCTCTCGGTCAATGTCAGTGCCAAGCAGTTCCATGCCAGCGACTTTGTCGAGCGCATTCATGATGTGCTGGCCGCCACCGGCATGGATCCCGCCTGCCTGAATCTGGAGATCACCGAATCCGTGGTGCTCGGCCATGCGGAAGATACCATCAGCAAGATGAGCGAGCTCAAGGTGCTCGGCATCAGTTTCGCCATCGATGATTTCGGCGCCGGTTACTCCTCCCTGAGTTACTTGAAACGGCTGCCGGCCGATGAACTCAAGATAGATCGCTCCTTCATCCAGGACATTCCCAAGGATGGCGACAACATGGCCATCGTCGAGGCCGTTATCGCCATGGCTCGCCACATGGGGTTCAACGTGACGGCAGAAGGCGTGGAGTCACGCCAGCAGCTGGAGTTTTTGCAGGCACAGGGCTGCCATTTCTATCAGGGGTATCTGGCCTCCAAGCCGTTGCCAGTGCCTTATCTGGAACGTTATGTCAAACGTCTTACCCGCAGTGATGGCGTTGTTTCAGGCGCGAAAAATAGTGTGGTGAGCGAGCTGTAGCCCTTCACGTTAACGAGTAGAATGAGTGCACGACACCACCGCCAACGGGCGGTGGTATTACTGCGCAATGGAGACGTCTTTGGTGAAAGCCCTGCAGGGAATCATATTATCGGCGCTGTTCGTGCCCGGACTTCTGATGCAAGTCGCAGCACAGACTATGGATCAGTCCCTCTATCGTCAGGCCCATGAGGCAGTAAGAGCCAACGATCAGGCCCGTTTCCAGCAAATTCGCGCCCGTTTGACCCATTATCCTTTGTTGCCCTATCTGGATTACTACCAGCTGGCCTTCCGGCCCGGGGCGGCAGACTATGACAAGGTTGTCAGCTTCATTCGCGATTACGGTGACACGCCCCAATCCAACCGGCTGGAACGCAGTTACCTCACCTATCTGGCCCAGAGTCAGCAGTGGTCCCAGTTCCTGCGTTTCTACCCGGCCAAGCCGAGCTCCACCGATCTGCTCTGCATGCACTATCAGGCGCGCTACTACACGGGGCAGCAGACTCAGGCCTTGCAGGAGGCGGGCAAGCTCTGGTTGAGCGGCCAATCCCGTCCCGATGCCTGCACCCCTTTGTTCCAGCTCTGGCAGCAGGCTGGATTGCGTACCCAGGAGAAGGTCTGGACCCGCATGACCTTGGCGTTTGAAGCGGAAAACCCCAACCTGATACGCCATCTGGGCGCCCAACTTGGCAGCGGCATGCGGCCTTACGCCTATCAGATGATCGCCTTGTTCGAGCAGCCCGCCAAGGCGATGAACCCGGCCTATTTTTCCACCACAGCCCCCTCAAAGCGGCTGTTGCTGCTGGGCTTGGCCCGTTATGCCAATCAGCAGCCCGAATCCGTGCTGGGCCAATTGCCCACGATGCGCACGCGCTTCGGGTTGACCTCCACAGAGCTGGAGCCGGTGGAACGAGCCGTGGCCCGTCGCCTGCTGTTGGCGCGATCCACTTCCCAGCGCAGTTGGGTGGATGCCACTGTCGTGCGGCTGGCCGATCCGGATCTGCTGGAGCTGCGTGCCCGGCTCGCCATCTGGGAGCAGGACTGGCACGGGCTCTCCGGCTGGGTGAAGCGCATGCCGATGGCGTTGCAGAAAGAGGATCGCTGGCGTTACTGGCTGGCGCGTTCGCTGGAAGTACAGGGGCAAAAGAAACCGGCGTGGGATCTCTATCTGGAAACGGCCAACTTGCGTGGTTTCTATGGTTTCATGGCCGCTCAGCGCACGGGTGTGCCATATCGGATCAAGAACCAGAGCGCCGGCACCAAGGTACCCGACTGGCGTACTGCAACTCAGCATTGGCCCTTCTTGCTGCGGGTGCGTGAGCTGCTGGACATGAATGAAATCACGGCGGCGCGCGCTGAGTGGGTCCACAACATGGATCGCAACCCGGTGGCCCAGCGTATCGAGTTTGGCCACATAGCGCTCAATCAGGGATGGCATGAGCTGGCTATTCTGGCCAGCATCCGTGCCGAAGCCTGGGATGCGATCGAGTTGCGTTTCCCCAAACCCTACAAGCAGACCTTCAGCCAGATGGCGCGGGAGCGCTCGGTGGATATGAGCTTGCTCTATGCGGTATCGCGCCAGGAGAGCGCCCTCTATCCACGGGCAGAATCGCCGGTGGGTGCGCGTGGTCTGATGCAACTGATGCCAGCCACCGCCAAGGAGACCGCCAGCAAGTTGGGGGTGCCCTATCGTAACGAGCAGCAGCTGTTCGATCCCGCCATGAACATCCGCCTTGGCAGCGCCTATCTCAAGCGGCTGCTGGATGTGTATGACGGTAATCGCATTCTGGCGACGGCGGCTTACAATGCCGGACCTGGCCGGGTCAAACGCTGGCGCGATCAGAGCACTGACAAGCCAATGGATGTCTGGGTCGAGAGCATCCCCTACAAGGAGACGCGCAACTACGTGCAGAACGTGCTGTCGTTCGATCTCATCTATCAGCACAAACTGCAACAACCGCTGCGCTTCATGTCCGAACTCGAGCTGAGTCACGCTTATTGAGATGGCAGCCGCGGCGGCGGCTGCCCAATTCCCTTTCCTCCCCCAAAATGGTTATTATCCCACAAGGTTTTGTGACAAAAGGAAGCCTGTCAGGTGATCTGGCGCCATATCTTGGTCTGACAGGCTCGATATCATCGCCCGATCAACACAGACAGGCTTCCCCAACAAAGGAATTGATAGTGGCAACGATTAAAGACGTTTCTCGGTTGGCTAATGTGTCCATTTCAACTGTGTCGCGGGTGATCAACAACACGGCTCAGGTGGCACCAGAAAAGCGTGAGGCCGTATTGGCGGCCATGAAGGAACTGAATTTTCGTCCCAACAGTTTTGCCCAAGCGCTGGTCAGTAAGCGATCCAACTGCATCGGCGTTCTGGTGGGGGACCTGTGTGGTGGCCCCTTCTTCGCCCAGATGATGCGCGGCATCGAGACCATGGTCGACAAGGCGGACAAGTTCACCATCGTCATGTCCGGCAACCACGATGCGGTGCGCGAGCGTCATGCCATCCAGGCGCTGCTGCAGCGTCAGTGCGA
>NZ_CAWNYS010000050.1:18215-19133 GCF_963878295.1 Aeromonas sp. HMWF014
AGCTGAGCGAGCTGGTGGCCGGTAATACCCCTATCGTCTTCATCAACCGCCAGGTGCCGGGTGCCGAGGATCGTTGTGTCTGGCTGGATAACCAGGCAGGCATCACCACCGCCTGCCAGCATCTACTGGATGCGGGTCACCGCAAGATTGCCTTCGTGACCTCGGATGACGAACAGTTCGTCGACGGTCAGCAGCGGATGGCGGGCTACCGTTACGCTCTGCAGCGGGCGGGCTTGGCGCTGGATCCTGCCTTGATTGGGCGAGCCTTCGCCGATGAGAATGGCGGTTATGTAGCCATGGGTGAGCTGCTGGAGCGAGGCGTCGAGTTCACCGCTGTGCTCGGTTTCAACGATGCCATGGTGGCGGGGGCCATCTCCTGCCTGCTGGAGCGGGGCTACAAGATACCGCAGCAGATCTCTGTGGTGGGTTTCGATGACATACCCTACGCCCGTTACATCTACCCCAAACTCACCACAGTACGTTATCCCATCGAGGAGATGGGCGGCCGGGCGGCCGAGCTGGCCCTGCGCCTGCTCGATCACAAGCCGGTCGACGGGCTGGTGCTCAAGTTCGAAGCCGAGCTGGTCAGACGCGAATCCGTCGCCTGACGAGACAGAATTGGCCCTGAATGGGCCAATTCTTCGTCTATGCGTAGCCCAAAAATTGAAAGCGTTTTCAGAAATCCTTTTCAACTGTGATCCGCTTCAAAGCTTTTTGGCCAGCCTGCCACTAGCATAGGCCCCACGAATTAGGAGCCTGCGCTCCCGATTTTCCCGCTGTGGGAGGTAACTGGTCAATCCAGCTATTTCCTTCGTTACTTTCGACGGTCATCATGGATGACCGTTTTTTTTTGTCAGGATTTTTGCCAATGACCACACAATGTATACAGCAGACGGGGATAGTGGGGGCGGGTTGGCT
>NZ_CAWNYS010000051.1:0-4183 GCF_963878295.1 Aeromonas sp. HMWF014
CAGGCTGTACCAGGCCAGTTGACGGGGACTGTCGCTGACCAGCGTCAGCAGCAAGTCATCGCCGTCCAACTTGACGTTCACCCTGGCGTCCTGGGTAGGCCAGTGCCAGCTGGCCTGCTGCTCGTCCTGTTGCAACTGATCGACCTGGCGGGCGGGTTGGCCCGCGCTGACCGGGATCGTGTTGACCGAAATGGCCAGGGTGTCGGGATCTATGCTGTAACTTTGTGTCTCACCCTGCAGCGTCAGGGGGGCGGCGGCCAGCGGTGCCGCCAGCAGTGACATCAGCAGCCAGCCCAGTGCGGGTGACGTTGTCTGTAAACCCTTCATTCAACATCCTCGACCTGATTGATGGCTCAGGGTACGCCGTTGTCAGCCCGCCGGTACAGCCAAATCTGTTTAACCCATATGGGGTGAATGGCATCGAGTCCGCCGTTTTTTAAGTCGTTCCATTTCGAACAAAAAGCATCATTTGAACCCCTTTGCAGCCCCCGCCAGCACTGGTTTCATCGACCTCAAGAGGGGGCTGGATCTGCCACGCCTCCTTTTGATAGACGCCCCATATAGGGGGATGCCAGCTTGGTCACCAGTTTCTAGCATGCCGGCTCATTTTGAACCCAAGACCTTGTTTTATAAGACTTGTTTCTGACTGGAGTATCAATATGAAGGCGACAAAATGGGGTGTGGGGCTGGGGTTATGTACCCTGCTGGCCGGGGTGATCGGCTGGTGCCTATGGCCGCAGCCAGCGGCGCCGGACCTGGAGGATGGCCACAGCGGCGAGCGGTTGGTGGACTCCCCCGAGCTGGTAGAGCCGGCTCAGCTTGCCGTGATGTCGACACCCGAGATCAAGTCCGCGCCGGCAGAGGTGGCCGCCAAACCTGGCCGGCTGCGTGCGGATGGGAGCCAGCAGCTTGATGCTCCCTGGCAGGTGGCCGAGGTGGATGCCGACTTTCCGCTGGTGGAGCCTGGCGAGGGGGTGGAACAGCTCCAGCCGATCGCTTTGCAGGGCAGCGAGCTTGGGCAGGCCCAGGTTGGCGACCACGTGACCCTGCTGCTGCCGGACAGCAGCACGCTGGAAGCCAGGGTGACCAAGGTGGAGCTGCAGCGCGGCGGGGAGCGCAACTGGCAGGGCGAAATACGAGTCGACGGTGACAGCTATCCGGTCAATTTCACCGTCGGCAAGCAAGCCACCTTCGGCTTCATCGGCACGCCGCAAGGCAGTTACTCCGTCGAGACGCTGGGGGGCAAGGGCTGGGTTTACAAGAACCCGCCACTGGATCGGGGTCATGGCGGCAGTGACGCCCTGATCCCGACTCATCAATAACAACAGCAGAGGGAAAATCACATGCAGAAAACGACATTGGGGATCATGATTGCGGGTTTGCTCGGTGCCACGCCCGTACTGGCGGAAACCATCGACCTGATGGTACTGCACAGCCCGGGGCTGGCGGCCCGTTATCAGGGAGATGCCCAGACCCGGATCCAGCACATGATCAACGTCACCAACCAGATCTATGCTGCCAGCGGTCTGGATCTGACGGTGCGTGCCGTGCATAGCCAGCAGGTGACCTATCCGGATAGTGGCACGGACGGCCAGGCACTCAGGGATGTGACCAAGCAGCGTGTGCCAGCCTTCAAGGATGTGCCTGCCCTGCGGACCCGCTATGGCGCCGACATGGTGGTGCTGATGCGGCCCAACACGGGTGACCACGGTAGTTGCGGGCTGGCCTGGCTGGGGGGCTCGGCCACCTATACCGATGGTCGCAAGGCGTATGCCGACGGGGATGTATCCAAGGAAGCCGACAGCATGTTCAGCCATATCACCGCCACCGGCTGCGGCGACGTAGTGCTGGCGCACGAGCTTGGCCACAACATGGGGCTCAACCACTCCCGTCTGCAGGATGGCGCGGGTGGCACCTACCATTATGCGCTGGGGCACGGGGTGCAGGGCTCCTTCGCCACCGTGATGGCCTACCCCTCCAGTTTCGGGGTCTACAGCCACGAGTACAAGTTCTCCAGCCCGGATCTGGTCTGCAAGGGCCAGCCTTGCGGCGTGGATCACCAGGATCAGGCCAATGGCGCCGATGCGGTGCGGGCGCTGCGGGTCACCACGCCCCAGATCGCCAACTTTTATCCCACCATGGTGACGGAGGAGATACCGGATATGGGTGAGCTGGAACGCTCGCTCGAGGCTCGTCGTCAGGATCTGGCGATGGCTCAGGCCCACTACAGCCAGCAAGTGGCAGCCAGTACCGCGTTGCAGGACCGGCAGCAGGTGCTGCTGGCCAACTTCGATCGTTACCCGCGCGAGCAGGCCTCCCTCCATCAGCGCAGTAACCAAGCCCTTCAGGAGCGCAACCGGCTGGTGCAGCAGCACAACAGCTACAACGGCAGCTACAGCCCCGCCGAGTATCAGCGGATCCGCACCATTCAGGCGGGGCTGATTACCCGGATCAACCAGTTGTGTGACGAGAGCAATGCACTGATCCGCCAGTACAACGAGATCAGCCAGCGCTTTAACGATGAGGTGGCCGAGTACAACGGCAGCTGGGATCGCTACAACCAGCTGATGGCGGCGGTGAAGCGTGCCGAAGACAAGGTAGGAGAGGCGCGTCGCGAGGTGGAGCTGGCCGAGCACAGATATCAGCTGGCACTGGCCCGTCAACCGGTCAAGACGCTGTCTGCCTGATATGAGCCGCGCCCTTGGCTGCACGCAGCCAGGGGCGCGGTGACTCATGTTGTTTCTGCCTGCCATACCCTCGCCCTTCTGCCATGGCGTGAGCGCCACTGATCCCGAATTGCCCCGCTTTCCCCACGTGACAGGCCCATTGTTCCCCTATCTTGCGCTGTTGCTCGGCATCTTGCTGCTGAGCGCCAACTACAATCGGCAGCTCTCTCGTCTGATGCGCAGGCGGGCATTGCGCAAAGCCGGTTAACCATGGGGTCATAAGGCCCCATTTTTGGGTCTGCCCTCTTGTCACACTCTGTCACCAAGTCGCCTCTGGCTGGCAAAGTCTTGTCATGGCACAGGCGTGTAATGGGGCAAGGATACGAGCGTGGCCGTTGGGTGAGCCGGGCGAGCAATGCACAATAAGACGGGACAAGGAGCAACAAATGGTGACCAAGCGGGCGTTATGGCTGCTGCCGGTGTTGGCGACAGTGATCTGGTGGGCGGGATATGCAGGGGATGCCAATGGCGTCTGGCCATGGCGCCATGAGATGTTGTTGCTGACCGGCCTGCTGGGGTTGGGCTACATGGCGCTGACCCTGTTGCTGGCGCTGCGTTTGCCGAGGCTGGAAGTCTGGTGTGGCGGGCTGGATCGCATGTTGCGATTCCATCGTCATAGCGCCATGGCCGCGACCCTGGCCCTGATCAGTCACTGGTTGCTGGTGGAGGCGCCCAAGTGGGCGGTGACGGCCGGCTGGTTGACCCGGCCTGTCCGCCGGGCGGCGGGCAGCGGAGCGGGGACAGGTAATGGCCTCTCCCTGCATGCTCTTGGCAATACGCTGGGAGAGTGGAGCTTCTATCTGCTGATCGCCCTGGTGGTGGTGAGCCTGTTATCACTGGTGAGCTATGGCCGTTTTCGGGTGATCCACCGTCTGGCGCCGCTCATCTATCTGGCGGGGTGGATACACGCTCTTTGCCTGTTGCCCCAGATTGGCCTGCTGACACCCGTAGGGCTCGGCATCGCTCTGCTGGGCGGTGCAGGGGCGGTGGCTGCCGTTTACTCCCTGCTGGGTTTGACCGGTCAGCGGGATCGTCATCAGGGCCGCATAGTGGCGCTGCGCACCCTGGCGGACAGTACCCGTGAATTCACCTTGCAGCTGGAGACGCCGCTGTCGCACTACAGGCCAGGCCAGTTTGCCTTCTTCGAGTTTGATGCGAAGGAGGGCCCGCATCCTTTCACGCTGGTGCGGGTGTCGCCGGACAAGCGTCAGCTGGTGATTGCGGTGCGGGCGCTGGGAGACCATACCCGTCAGTTGGTCGAGGCTGCCCGGTTCGATGACGCTGTGACGGTGACAGGGCCTTATGGTGCCTTTGTCTGTCCCGCTCGCCGGGGGCAGTCGCTCTGGCTTGGCGCCGGGATCGGTATTACGCCCTTCGTCGCCTGGCTGGAGGGGTTGGTAGTCAGTGGTGAACGGGGGGAGGGGATCACATTGATCCAGTGTGCACCGGATCTGGCC
>NZ_CAWNYS010000052.1:0-5220 GCF_963878295.1 Aeromonas sp. HMWF014
GGGCATGGCAAGGTCGGGCCGGATTGGTCACTCCCGGCCGGCAGAAGAAGGTGAGCTCGCGGTTGAGCATTCAGGGGCCGACGGGCAGTGCTGTGAATACGACGCTGGCATCGCGCCGCACGGATTGCTGCGATACCTGGCGAGCCTGTGTGCACAGGGGATGACAGCAGTCTGGATGTATCTGCTGACGGTGGGGCAGCAATCAAAAACCGGCCCCACCAGAAGGCGGGGCCGGTTGCGCGCAGTGGCTGTTTGCGTCAGGCGGGCTTGGCCGCCTGGCTGCATCTAGTTAACGCGGGTTCAGGCGGATTGGGTAGCCAAGGTGGCGGCTTTCAATTCGCGCTTGATACGGCGGATCTTGCGCTCTTCAGCCACGGCCACGCAGGCCATCAGCACCAGACAGGCGACTGCTGCGATATCCAGCGCCGCGAAGGTGCCGGCCCAACCGGTCAGACCGAAGATGGGGGTGCCATCGGCGATCATGCCCAGACCCAGTTTGGCGAAGCTGTCACCGATGAGGTAGGCAAAGGTGCCCTTGACGCCATCGGCCACGCTGATGCCCTGCTTGGGCACGAAGCCCACGGCGGCCACGCCGATCAGCAGTTGCGGACCAAACACCAGGAAGCCCAGCAAGAACAGGGAACCCAGGAACATAAACTGGGTGGTGGCGTGCTGGTAAAGACCCAGGGTCGCGATAATCAGCGCCAGTGCCACACACGCGACCAGACCACGACGGCCGTTGGCCAGATCCGAGAGGTAGCCCCACATCAGGGTACCGACCAGCGCGCCCACTTCGAAGAAGGTGAAGCCCTGAATGGCGATCTCCTTGGAGAAGCCCAGCTCCTGGTGAGCGTACACGGTGGACCACTGGTCGATACCGATGCGCACCACGTAGAGGAAGATGTTGGCAAAGCAGAGCAGCCAGATCACCTTGTTCATCAGCACGTACTTGACGAAGATTTGACCCTTGGTCAGCTTCTGCTCTTCGGTGTCGATATCTTCTTCGCTGGCCACTTCGTCAAACAGCTCTTCTACCTTGCCCAGGCCATAGGCTTCCGGTGAGTCGCTGCCAAAACGCAGGCCGATAAAGCCGACCACCAGCGCGATCATGGACGGGAAGATGAACATGCCGAGCACGTTGCCATCGAACAGGTAGTTGGCACCGAACAGCGCCACACCGGCCGCACCGGCTCCGCCCACGTTGTGGGAGAGGTTCCACATACCGAGGTAAGTGCCGCGCTTGTTGCGAGGTGTCCACTTGGTAATGGTGGAGTAGCTGCAGGAGCCACCACAGCTCTGGAAGAAGCCGCTCAGGGCATAGAAGAAGATCATGAAGTAGAGGCTAAAACCCGTGCCGCCCATGCTTGCACTGAAACCCAGCATGCAAAGGGCGGAGAGGATCAGCATCAGCGGCAGGAACTGCTTGGTGTTCTTGCCATCGGCATAGTAGGAGACGACTGTCTTGCCCACCCCGTAGGTGATGGAGAAGCCAAGGCCAATCATGCCAAGCTCGGTCATGGAGAGGCCGTACTCCTGGATCATGTCGTTCTGCGCAATGTTGAAGTTCTTGCGGATCAGATACATGGTCAGATAGCCAATAAATACAACCAGATAGGATTGCATAAACGGCTTGAACCAGAGCTTGCGCCGGGCTGCGACCGGCAGGTCCAGGGTCGGTACCCTGACCTGTTGGAGAAGTTTCAACATCTTCGTTCATCCTCTGCGAGATAGACGGTATTTTCCGCCGCGCCCCTCACTTTTTGGTTGGTGTTAGAGGTCACGCCACGGAAAGGACAACAGCAAGAGGTTGGACTGTGCGCCTCGCTCTCCTGTCGATTGAACCCATGCCCACTCCCTGCGCCACTGCGAGGGTCGGGTCACTACATCAGGTAGCGTGACTTTAATGAGGTGCGGCGCAAATGGCGTGAGAGCCATCCCTAGGGGCATTAGGAAAATTTCCTAGTTTGACGGGTTCCGGCCATGAAGCGTGAAGGGGATCACAAGGGGGCTGCCCGCGGCAGCCTGGTGACGGTGGCGATCCGGCGTGCAGGAGACGATGGGGCGAGCTGGGAAAAGCAGGCCAGCCGGCAGAGCCACGATGGGACCACAGTGGGCCACGCTGTGGGTGATGCCCAGCAGGAAGGCCATGACCGCAGCCGTCATGCTGCCCAGCACGTTGGCGGGGATAATGGCCAGCACCTCGATATGGTGGTTGGTGCCACCGGTCGGGGTGATGACCGGGGAGGTAATCATGAAGAGCAGCGGGGAGGGGTTGCCAACCGGCTCTTGCCCGATCCCGAGTTGCCAATAATCAGAATTCGTTTCATCTCTGAGCGCGCTTTAAGTGCCTAATTGGCTGGTGACTATCTCTGTTGCCACTCGCTCTTTAGGACGGCCAACACCACGGTATCCCACCACTGCTGTTTGAAGAAACGGTGTTCGCGAAAATATCCCTCTTGCCTCATGCCCAACGTGTTGCACAGCCGTATCGCAGCCCGATTGTGGCTGATGGTTTCTGCATAGATCCGGTGTATGTCTAATTCACGAAAACCAAAGTCCATCAAGGCGTATGCGGCTTCATGTATGAGTCCATGCCCCTGATACGCCCGGGCCATACCACAGCCCATCGATGCCTGACGATCCGGTTCAAGACGCAGGCAAACCGTGCCAATGAATCCCCCGGTCGCTTTGTTCTCGATGGCCAATTGATAGGCGGTGCGAGGGTGTTCACTCGCCTGCTCGATAAACAGTCGGGTGAGCTGCCGATATTTATCCGGGTCGCAATCTGACTCGCTGTAAAACCGCTGATACTTGCTCTCTTGCGAGATGGCGACAAAATCCGCTTCATCAGCTGGCTGCATATCGCGCAGGATAAGGTGTGTGGTTTCAAGTTTGAACATAACGTCCTTGTTAATATCTCGCGAATGTTCGAATCCGCTTTGCTAGTCGAATCAACGAACGTTATTATTTCCGTGGCATCATCAACCATAGACCGCAGAGGGCGATGCCCATACCCAGCAATCGGGTGACTGAAAAGGCTTCTCGAAAAAACAACAGTCCAATAGGTAAAAGCAAGAGTGTACTTGCCGCATTAGTCAGGAGTGACGATACCCCTAAATGGCCACCGGCTCGATATAGCAATAAGAATCCAATTTCAATCCCTAACATTCCCAGCGCCACGCCAGCAACACTCCAGTTTAATACTTGAAAGTTGCGACTGCCCTCATAGAAATAAATGCCAGGTAAACATAATAAAAGGGCGATGCCGTAACTCACGGACAACGATAGAAATGGATTGACGCCACTAGGCACAAATTTAATCGAAAGATGGTATACGACCGAACCTGCGATAGCAAGAATGACAGCTAAAACATACATAGTGAACTCCAGCTAAAAAGAAAAAGCATGCTCAGTCTAGCGGATGCCATAGTTCATAGGTAGACTGCAAAAATGAATGGCAGTTATAAGGTTTTTTTATGGCCAATGACGTTGATACCGCACTGCTGCGCTCTTTCGTGAGTGTTGTACAATGTGGCAGCATTAACCGAGCCGCAATATTGCACGGGAAAACACAGCCAGCGCTTAGCCAACAAATTCAGCGTTTAGAGCAACAGTTAGGCCATGCATTGCTGCTTCGTTCCAACAGGGGCATCCGTTTAAGTACAGAGGGGGAAGCGTTATTACCTTATGCAGAACGCATTTTAAGTCTCACAGACCAACTGAGTCTAAAACCTGCATCACAAGGCAAGCAGCATTGCAGTATTGGTTTGGTTGAAGACCTTGTGAGTCATCACTTTACCCGCGTACTCGCCGACTTTGCTTGTGTGCATCCTGGATTAAGCCTGCGTGTTGAGATTGCTAACAAACAGTCACTCTTTGCAGCGTTTGAACGTGGTGAGTTGGATGTTTTGGTCAGCATGCCAATTGCCAATGCACCAGTACCAATTCAGGAATTTAGTTTTCCACTTTATTGGTTTGCAGAACATGGGTTTGAACATCAAGGTGAGTCGTTACCTTTAGTTATGTTTAGCCAACCTTGCTCATGGCGTAATCGTATATTAGAGGCTTTAAATAGAGAAAATATTCCTTGGCATATAGTATTTGAGAGCAGTAGCCTTGCAGCGTTACAAGCTGCTACAGAGGCAGGGCTGGGCGTTGTCGCTTTACTTTCTCAAACACCCCCAAAGCATAGCCAGAGATTGACTCACCTCCCTACACTCCCAAATATTACCATTGCAGTTTATCGCCAGCGGGGAGATATGGATAACACAGTTAAACAATTAACCAATCTCTTTCTAAGAGAAATGCAGCATCATCTTGTCACGCTAAATGATGGTGAAGGATAGTAGAACTCAAGAGAAAGGGGGCTCAGCCCAGTTTGTGTGTTCAAGAAGCACTTAACGGGCAATGGGCCGCCATTTCGGTTGTCGTCTCGCTATATATGGCTTATCTCGTATCTTGGGCTAACAATCGTAGGTTGGTGCTGAACGAAGTGAATTGCACCGCTTGTTTGGTAACAGAAAGTGTGGAGGCAAGAGAGTTGGGATGGCAGAAAAGGTAGAGGTGCAATGTGCTGCGCTTATTGCACCCTACTGAGCCGTCATTTGGCTTGATGGCGATGCACGAGATGGCGACAGTTCATGAGGGTGGTACGGTCGGAAATGGGTTGGTCGAATGAGAACGTGGCAAACGAGCGCATGAAGGGCGTCCTCAATAGTCACAGCGCGGTAGAATAAGATTTCAATATGATATGAAAATAGATGAGGCAGGATTTAACCTGCCTCGCGTTACTCATTTGGATATACATTGGCTCGTGGTGTAACTATTATGGGCCAAGCAATGCGGCAAACGCACCGTAACTTAAGTTACCGTTTGAGAAAATGGTCTGCACATTGGTGAGCGGGGCCACGGCACGGCTGTCGCCACCACCGGTAGCCCCCCCCCAAGTCACGACTGCCCCATCCTGCTTGAGGGCAGCAAAAGCAGTGATAGTTGAGAAAATGGTCTGCACTTCGGTGAGATCCACGTCACGGCTGTCACCGCCATCGTTGGCACTCCCCCATGTTACCACAGTCCCATCCTGCTTGAGGGCAGCAAAAGCAAGGCCATTTGAGACAATGGTCTCCACATTGATGAGATCGTCCTTCACGGCATTGCTGTCACCGCCATTATTGGCACTCCCCCACGTCACCACAGTCCCATCCTGCTTGAGGGCAGCAA
>NZ_CAWNYS010000052.1:5230-6012 GCF_963878295.1 Aeromonas sp. HMWF014
TTTCCCCCACGTCACCACAGTCCCATCCTGCTTGAGGGCAGCAAAAGCAGTGATAGTTGAGAAAATGGTCTGAACATTGATGAGCTGGCCCTCCACGTCACGGCTGTCACCGCCATCATTGGCACTCCCCCACGTCACCACAGTCCCATCCTGCTTGAGGGCAGCAAAAGCAGATCCCCTTATAGATGAGAAAATAGTCTGCACATTGGTGAGCTTGCCCTCCACGGCACTGCTGTCGCCACCATTGGTTTCATCCCCCCACGTCACCACTGTCCCATCCGGCTTGAGGGCAGCAAAAGCATAGCGATTTGAGAAAATGGTCTGCACATTGGTGAGCTGGCCCTCCACGGCACTGCTGTTACCGCCATAGGCGGCCCCCCCCCACGTCACGACTGTCCCCTGGTTTGTCACTGTCAAATTGACGAGCGCACTGATGTCATCAAATTCAGCGGTTATTGTCGTATTACCCGCCGTGATGCCCGTTGCCACCCCTGCTGCGCTAACGATTGCAATCGTCGGCGCACTGCTGTTCCAGGCAACCTCGTCAGTGACATCCAGGTTGCTACCGTCGCTAAACGTCCCCCGAGCACTGTAATTCTGGGTCAAGCCTCTCGGGATAGTCGCAGTCGGCGGCGTGATGGTGAGTCCGGTCAACACAGCCGCTGTGACAGTCAAGCTGGCAGTGTCACGTTGTCCATTCAACAGAGCTGTTACCGTGGTACTGCCCTTGGACACGCCAGTGGCAACCCCTTCGTCGCTGATGCTGGCGACAGCAGAAGCAC
>NZ_CAWNYS010000052.1:6022-6529 GCF_963878295.1 Aeromonas sp. HMWF014
TGTGGTACTGCCCTCGGTCACGCCAGTGGCAACCCCTTCGTCGCTGATGCTGGCGACAGCAGAAGCACTGCTGCTCCAATCAACCAGGTCAGTGATATCAAAGGTGCTACCGTCGCTAAAAGTCCCCTGAGCGCTATAAATCTGGGTTAAGCCTTCCGGGATAGTCGCACTCGGCGGCTTGATGGTGAGCCTGGTCAGTACAGCCGTTGTAACAGTCAAGCTGGCAGTGGCACTTTGTCCATTAAACAGGGCTGTTACCGTGGTACTGCCCTCGGTCACGCCAGTGGCCACCCCTGCAGCGCTGATGCTGGCGACAGCATCAGCGCTGCTGCTCCAGGCAACTAGGCCAGTGACATCTAAGGTGCTACCGTCGTTAAAAGTCCCCTGAGCACTGTAACTCTGGGGAAAGCCTTTCGGGATAGTCGCACTCGGCGGCTTGATGGTGAGCCTGGTCAGCACAGCCGTTGTAACAGTCAAGCTGGCAGTGGCACTTTGTCCATTAAACAG
>NZ_CAWNYS010000052.1:6539-8180 GCF_963878295.1 Aeromonas sp. HMWF014
TCGTCAGTGACATCCAGGGTGCTACCGTCGCTATAAGTCCCCTGAGCGATATAACTCTGGGTAAAGCCTTTCGGGATAGTCGCACTCGGCGGCGTGACCGTCAGTGCGGTCAATGTAATATCAGGAATATCCAGTGTTCGCTCGCCAACCAGATTATCTAACGAAGCAATAATTTGTACGCTACCCACCGCGACGGTAGAAACCATCCCGGTTGCTGAAATCGTTGCATTGGCATTAGAAACAGACCATTTGACGCCGTCTGTTGTCACTTTAGTGGAACCATCACAGTAAGTCAGCGTTGCCTCATATTGCGCGCTCACGCCAGCTGGAAGTTGATCACTACTCACCCCTTTGAGTAATGGATCTTGTGGGGCAACCTGAATAGAAACAACGCGGTCACAGGTTTCTGGTTGAGAAGGTAATCCGCTACCCCCCCCACAACCAGTGAGCATCAGCACACCTGCACTCATTAAAAAACGCATGATTGATGTCATATTAACGAACTCTTAATAGTTTATTAGTCTTCGGATAATTTATTTGTATTCACCAGTGAAAACTTAAGCCTGCATAGAGTGTACTTAAATCACTAACACCGGTGTTACCACCACCAAGATTATTAATCCATTGGTATTCATGTTGTCCTTCCCATTTTTCTGACAAAGCGTATTCGAAACTAGTTCAGAGCAATGGAGACAAGCTGGTGTCATGGGTCCGATGCTGGAAATATACATCTTGCCCCGTTACGTCCGTACGCCAAGCCATTGCGCCACCTTTAGCAAACACGCTTAAGTTATTGGTCAGCGCTTGGTTATATTTTAGGGGCGCAGATAACCCTGAATCTTGCCTTCATATGGCGCACTACGTTCTGGTGCGCCCAGCGATGTGTATGTCGCCTTTATTTTCCCGAAATAATCATGACCAGCCTCAAATGAGATATGGGAGGCTAGGGCGTATCCAGCATAAATACCCGCGCCCAGATCATTGATATCACAAGTAAGCCTGGATGGTTCACAGGCATTATGGGCATGAACCCAGCCCGATTTCACGCCGATGTAAAATGGCTGTGGTTCTGCGTGCACTTCTAGCATAAACCTCATTGAGGTCATGCACACAACAGGGATTTTGCTTATTATAAACCATAACCTTATTCAAGCCCACCACCTCATTTTATACACAACACACAAACATTTTTAACTAACAATTCACACCTCGCCGGAAGAGGTGGAATTAAAATGGGAGTCAATAGGTTCACTTCTGATTGTTCCTCAATAAGTGTATCAGTGGATCAGCGTTGTTGAATATAAATATTTCCACTCAGTTCTTATGCCTAAAATCAGGCATTACTTATATATAAAATGCTGCATTGAAGCGAAACGATGGGGGTTTTAAGGGGGAGGTAGCAATCAACCAGTGAAAAGTTCTTTTATTCATAGATGGTCGCCGCCGTTTGCCAAGCGAAATATTCTGTGGTGGCTTTACACAGATTATCGATTACAGCCATATATCCGGACTGTACTGAGGGGAGGGGGGCGGTTTGGTGGCTTGGTTGCGATGTCGGCAGCGATCCCTCCGAACGAAATTAGGTTGCCAAGTGGCGTTGTTGCCCAAATCGATGCAGCTTGAATGGAACTAACTAAGGAC
>NZ_CAWNYS010000053.1:0-40127 GCF_963878295.1 Aeromonas sp. HMWF014
CCCGCCTCAACCAGAGTCCCATCAATGCCCTGATCGACGGCCACCTCAAACAGCAGACAGAGTACCGCATCTACGTAGTCGACCGCTGGGGCAAGGTGGTTTACGACTCGGACGGGATGGATCTGGGCAAGGACTACTCACGCTGGAACGATGTCTATCGCACCCTGCGCGGTGAATACGGAGCCCGCAGCACCCGCAGCGACCCCGACGATCCCGCCAGTTCCGTGATGCACGTAGCCGCGCCGCTGCGGGAAGGGGACGATATCCTGGGATCCCTCACGGTCGCCAAGCCCAACCGCACTTTGTTGCCCATGATAGAGCGCAGCGAGCACCAGCTGTTGCAGGGGGCGGCCCTGCTGCTGTTCATCTCGCTGCTGATCGGCGCCCTGCTGGTGTGGTGGCTCAACCGCGCCATCGGCAAGCTGGTGCACTACGCCGATGCGGTCAGCCACAACCAGCCGGCCAGCCTGCCACCGCTCTACAGCCCAGAGCTGGACCGGCTTGGCCGATCTCTGGAGACCATGCGCCGCCAGCTGGATGGCAAGGCCTATATCGAAGCCTATGTGCACAGCCTGACCCACGAGCTCAAAAGCCCGCTGGCCGCCATTCGCGGGGCAGGGGAGTTGCTGGTGGAAGCGCCGCCACCCGAGGTGGCGCGGCGCTTTATCGGCAACATCAATCTGGAGACGGCCCGCATGCAGCAGCTGATAGAACGTATGCTGCAACTGGCCAAACTGGAGTCGGGGCAGGGGTTGGATCGCCAGGCCACCGACCCCGCCAGGCTAGGGAGACGGGCGCTCGATGCCCGCCAGATCATCGCACAGCGCCGCCAGGTGACGCTGGTGGCCGAACTCGGCGAGGCCCAGAAGCAGAAGTGGGACTCGCTGCTGGTGGAG
This sequence comes from Aeromonas sp. HMWF014, assembly GCF_963878295.1. Lineage (NCBI taxonomy): Bacteria > Pseudomonadati > Pseudomonadota > Gammaproteobacteria > Aeromonadales > Aeromonadaceae > Aeromonas > Aeromonas sp. HMWF014. The sequence goes on from NZ_CAWNYS010000053.1 coordinate 897, forward strand.
CAGGCCCTCGGCAACCTGCTGGACAACGCCCTCGACTTCTCACCCGCTGGCAGCACGATCAGATTGACCGGCGAGATGCACGCCGACGGTTACGGCTTTCGGGTACGGGATCAGGGGCCCGGCATTCCGGACTATGCCCTGCCACGTATCTTCGAGCGTTTCTACTCCCTGCCCAGGCCTGATAAGGGCAAGAGCAGCGGCCTGGGGCTCAGCTTTGCCTCCGAGGTGGCTCGCCAACACGGCGGCCACCTGAGCCTAGGCAACCAGCCCGATGGCGGTGTGCTGGCCGAGCTCTGGCTGCCCACCGGCTGACTCTTCACACTGGCCACATAAAGCGGCGTCATACTCGCTCCTCCCGGCCCTTAGCCCCATTTGCCCAAGGAGACCCCATGTCCCGCACTCTGTTACCCGGCCTGCTCGCTGCAGGCCTGCTATTCTCGCTGCCGACCAGCGCCGCCTCCGGCTGCCTGCTGTTTGCCGATGGCAGCGGCAAGCCCATCAGCAGCCAGGGGGATTGCTCCAGCCAGCTGACTCCCGCCTCCACCTTCAAGATCCCGCTGGCACTGATGGGGTATGACAGCGGCTTCCTGGTGGATGAAACGCTGCCGGCCCTGCCGTTCAAACCCGGCGACGATGACTGGCTGCCCGCCTGGCGCGAGACCACAACCCCGAGCCGCTGGCTCACCTACTCTGTGGTCTGGTACTCCCAGCGCCTCACCGAGTGGCTGGGGATGGAGCGCTTTCAGCAGTACGTCGATCGCTTCGACTACGGCAACCGGGATCTCTCGGGCAACCCCGGCAAGCACGACGGTCTGACCCAGGCCTGGCTCAGCTCCAGCCTCGCCATCAGCCCCCAGGAGCAGGCTCGCTTCCTCGGCAAGCTGGTGAGCGGCAAGCTGCCGGTCTCCGCCCAGACCCTGCAGCACACGGCCAATATCCTGCGTCAGCCCGATATTGACGGCTGGCAGATCCACGGCAAGACCGGCATGGGCTACCCCAAGCTGCTGGATGGCAGCCTCAACCGGGATCAGCAGATCGGCTGGTTTGTCGGCTGGGCCAGCAAGCCGGGCAAGCAGCTCATCTTCGTCCACACAGTAGTGCAAAAACCCGGCAAGCAATTCGCCTCGCTCAAGGCGAAGGAAGCTGTATTTGCCGCCCTGCCCGAACAGCTGAAGAGGCTGTGATGCCAATACCGGTGCAAGGCGCCGGTTTTTTTATCCCCCTTCACCCCCACTTCACACAAGCCCATCTCCCCTTCACTTCGCGCTGACAGACTCGTTCCATCCAACAAGGAGACGTGTCATGGTCAAACAGATATTCACCCACAAGATCTTTCTGCTGCTGTTGCTCAGCCTGCTGCTAATGGTGCCGGTACAATCCATCATGGAGCTGAACCGGGAGCGTCAGGCTTACCGCAGTCAGGCCATTCACAGCATCATGGCCAGCAGCAGTGGTCCGCAGCGGCTGATGGGGCCGGTTGTGGTGCAGCCTTACACCCGCATTGTCACAGTGGAACAGGATGGCAAGCGCTTCGAACGCAAGCAGCAGATCTACCGCTACCTGCTGCCGGAGCAACTGGAGGTGCGGGCCAACATGGATGTCACCCCCCGCAAGCTCGGCATCTATCAGGCTCAGGTCTATCACGCCCAGCTCTCCCTCTCCGGACGCCTGCCCACCGGGCTGAACAGCAAGGCCCCGATAAGCGGCGAGCCAGAACTGAGCGTCGATGGCACCGATCCGGCGCTGGTGGCGGGGACACCCTATCTGAGCCTGGTGCTGTCCGATGCCCGCGGCATCAACCGCGTGCCGGAGCTGCAATTGGGTGAACAGAGCATCCCGTTTGCCCCCGGCGCCCTGTTGGGTGACGGGCTGGCCGGCATCCATGCGCCGCTCGCCGCGCTACCGGGGGAGGGCGGTACTTTTCATATCGAGCTGGATCTGCAGGGGATGAATGAGCTGGAAGTGGTGCCCCTCGGCCAGGACAGCAAGCTCAACCTCGCCAGCAACTGGCCCCACCCCAACTTCATCGGCGACTTTCTGCCGGGCAGCCGCACCCTCACCGCCCAGGGGTTCGACACCAGCTGGCAGAGCAGCTGGTTTGCCACCGACATGGAGAGCCGTTTCAATCGCATGATGCAGGGAGGGGAGGAGCCGCTGCCCGCCTTCAGCGTCAGCCTGGTGCAGCCGGTGGATCACTATCAGCTCAACGAGCGGGCGGCCAAATATGCCCTGCTGTTTATCGGCCTCACCTTTATCAGCTTCTTCATGTTCGAGCTGCTCAAGGGGCTGCGGGTCCACCCAATCCAGTACGCGCTGGTGGGCATGGGGCTGGCCATCTTCTATTTGGTATTGCTGGCGCTGACCGAGCACCTCGGCTTTGGCTGGGCCTATCTGGTCGCCGCACTGGCCAGCGTGCTGCTCAACGGCTTTTACCTCAGCCATGTGCTGGGTGGCCCGAAACAGGGGATCGGCTTTGCGGCGCTGCTCGGGCTGGTCTACGCCATCCTGTTCGGTCTGCTGCAAGCACAGGAGATTGCTTTGCTGCTCGGCGCCCTGCTGCTGTTCGCCATACTGGCGCTGATCATGGTGCTGACCCGCAAGCTCGACTGGTATCAGGTGATGGACTACAACGCCCCCGTCACCACATGGGCTGCGCCCCAGCCATCGACCAGTGACACCAACCATCAGCCATAAGCCAAAAAAACCGGCGCCATCAGGCGCCGGTTGCATTTTATTGATCGGGCATCACTTCTTCTTGACCGGGCGTGCCCAGTTCTTGATGTGACGCTGGGGCACCCGGGTGATCACCAGCTCGTTCTCGGCTACATCCTTGGTGATGGTGGAGCCCGCCCCCAGAGTCGCGCCCTTGCCGATGCGCACCGGCGCCACCAGCTGGGTATCGGAACCCACGAACACATCATCCTCTATGATGGTCTGGAACTTGTTCACGCCGTCGTAGTTGCAGGTGATGGTACCGGCACCGATATTCACCTTGGCCCCCACCTCGGCATCTCCCAGATAGGTGAGATGACCACACTTGGAACCGACCCCGAGACGGGATTTCTTCATCTCGACAAAGTTGCCAACGTGCGCATCCTGCTCCAGCACGGCCCCCGGTCGCAGACGGGCAAACGGACCGACCGAGCACTGATCGGCAATCTGGGCACCTTCGATGACGGAGTAGGGCTTCACCTCGGTGTGGTCGCCAATGACGCAGTCCTTCAACACGGCACCGGCACCGATACGCACGTGATTACCGAGCGTCACCTTACCCTCAATGATGACGTTGACGTCGATCACCACCTCTTCACCGATCTCGAGCGACCCGCGCAGATCGAAGCGAGCCGGGTCGATCAGGGTAGCACCGGCGATCATCAGCTGCTCGGCCTGCATCTTCTGGTAGCTGCGCTCCAACTGTGCCAGCTGAACCCGGTTGTTGGCCCCTTCCACTTCCATGGCGCTGTCCGGATGGACGGCAGCGATGGGGCAACCATCGGCATGGGCCATGGCGATCACGTCGGTCAGGTAAAGTTCGCCCTGGGCATTATTGTTATCCAGGCGCGACAACCAGCCACGCAAGTCGGCGCCGTTGGCCACCAGCACGCCGGTGTTCACTTCACGGATGGTCAGCTGCTCGGCATTGGCATCCTTCTGCTCGACGATGCCGACCACCTGACCGTTGGCGCGCACTATGCGGCCGTAACCGGTCGGGTTGTCCAGCACCACAGTCAGCAGCGCCATGCCGTTGTCAGCCTTGGCGGCCAGCAGCCGTTGCAGGGTCTCCGGCTGGATCAGCGGGGTATCGCCGTACAGCACCAGCACGTCATCTTCATCTTTCCAGAACGGGATTGCCTGGGCAACGGCATGGCCGGTACCCAGTTGCTGCGCCTGCAGTACCCAGTTCAGGTCGGGCGCAAGGATCCGCTCCTTCAACAGCTCGGCACCGTGGCCATAGACCAGATGCAGTTGCTCGGCACCCACCTTGCGGGCGGTGTCAATCACATGGGAAACCATGGGTTTATTGGCTACCGGGTGCAGCACCTTGGGCAGGACTGAGCGCATGCGGGTACCTTTACCCGCCGCCAGGATCACGACATTGAGGGACATAACTCGACCTTTGGAACATGAATAAATACTCGGCGGAGTCTATCCAACGAGTAAAAAAAAAGCGACCCGAAGGTCGCTTTTTGCATCACCGTTATTAGCGGTAATTCTTTTTGACGATATCGATAACCCGCAATTGGGCCATCGCCTTGGCCAGCTCGGTGGCGGCCTGGGCGTAGTCGATATCACCATGGGAGCTGTGGATCCGCTCTTCGGCTGCGCGCTTGGCTTCCTGGGCTTTCGCCTCATCCAAGTCGTCAGCACGAATCGCGGTGTCCGCCAGCACGGTCACGGATTCGGGTTGCACTTCCAGCATGCCGCCGGAAATATACAACACCTCTTCGCTACCATTTTGCTTGATCAAGCGGACCAGGCCCGGCTTGATGGCAGTCAGCAACGGAGCATGACCGTGACGGAGACCCAGCTCACCTTCGGAGCCTGATACCTGAGCAGATTGCACCCGACCGGAAAAAAGTTTCCCTTCGGCGCTCACCACATCCAGGTGAAAGGAGATCATCTCAGCCATGGGCCCTCCTATCGAGGCTTACAGTTTCTTGGATTTCTCGACGACTTCGTCGATGCTGCCAACCATGTAAAACGCCTGCTCAGGCAGATCGTCGTACTCGCCTTTCAGGATGCCCTGGAAACCACGGATGGTCTCTTTCAGCGGCACGTATTTACCCGGAGAACCGGTAAACACTTCTGCCACGAAGAACGGCTGGGACAGGAAACGCTCGATCTTACGGGCACGGGCTACGGTCAGTTTGTCTTCTTCTGACAGTTCATCCATACCCAGGATGGCGATGATGTCCTTCAGCTCTTTGTAGCGCTGCAGTACGGTCTGTACACCACGAGCGGTCTCGTAGTGCTCCTTGCCTACCACCAGCGGATCCAGCTGACGGGAGGTGGAGTCCAGCGGGTCAACGGCCGGGTAGATACCCAGTGCCGCGATCTGACGGGACAGAACGACGGTGGCGTCCAGGTGGGCGAAGGTGGTCGCCGGAGACGGGTCGGTCAAGTCATCCGCAGGCACGTAAACGGCCTGGACTGAGGTGATGGAACCGGTCCGGGTGGAGGTGATGCGCTCTTGCAGAACACCCATCTCCTCGGCCAGGGTCGGCTGGTAACCTACTGCAGACGGCATACGGCCAAGCAGTGCGGATACTTCGGTACCGGCCAGGGTATAACGGTAGATGTTGTCCACGAAGAACAGCACGTCACGACCTTCGTCACGGAACTTCTCGGCCATGGTCAGGCCGGTCAGCGCCACGCGCAGACGGTTTCCGGGCGGCTCGTTCATCTGACCGTAAACCAGAGATACTTTGTCCAGTACGTTGGACTCCATCATCTCGTGGTAGAAGTCGTTACCCTCACGGGTACGCTCACCCACACCGGCGAACACAGAGTAACCACTGTGTTCGATGGCGATGTTACGGATCAGCTCCATCATGTTGACGGTCTTGCCGACACCGGCACCACCGAACAGACCGACTTTACCACCCTTGGCGAACGGGCATACCAGGTCGATAACCTTGATGCCGGTCTCCAGCAGGTCGTTGCTGTTGGACTGATCTTCGTAGCTGGGGGCCGCGCGGTGGATGGACCAACGCTCTTCTTCACCGATCGGACCTTTTTCGTCGATCGGATCGCCCAGTACGTTCATGATCCGACCCAGAGTCGATACACCGACCGGCACCTGAATGGATTTACCGCTATTCATTACTTCCAACCCACGACGCAGACCGTCGGAGGAGCCCATGGTGATGCAACGAACGACGCCGCCGCCGATCTGTTGCTGCACTTCCAGCACCAGACCCAAGCCTTGACCTTCGCTGACGACCTTCAGTGCATCGTACACCTGGGGCACGGCATTCTGCGGGAACTCGATGTCCACCACAGCGCCGATGATTTGGACGATGAAACCGTTACTCATGTCAAATCCTCTAAACCTTTGATAACCCTTGCCTTACACCGCAGCAGCACCGGATACGATCTCTGTCAGCTCCTGGGTAATACTGGCCTGACGGGCCTTGTTGTATACCAGTTGCAGATCGTTAATCAGGTTACCGGCGTTGTCAGTCGCGGCTTGCATGGCAACCATTCGGGCTGCCTGTTCACTTGCCAAGTTTTCTACCACCCCCTGGTACACCTGGGATTCGACGTAGCGAATCAACAGGGTATCCAGCAGTTGCTTGGGATCCGGCTCATAGAGGTAATCCCAGGGTTGCTGCTTGGCGAGCTTGCTGTCTTCAGTTACGGGCAAAGGCAGCAGTTGATCGACTCGTGGTTGCTGCACCATGGTGTTGACGAACTTGTTGTACACCAGGTACAGCTTGTCAATCTCACCGTTGTCGTAAGCCTTCAGCATGACTTTGACTGAACCAATCAGGTCATTGACGCTCGGGTTGTCACCCAGTCCTGCGACATGAGCTTTCACCTTGGCGCCGTGCCGTTCAAAGAAGTTGGAGGCCTTGTTGCCGATCAATGCCAGGTCAACCTTGGCACCTTTCGCGCTCCATTGCTTCATATCATTGAGGGCAGCCTTGAACAGGTTAATGTTCAAACCGCCACACAGGCCACGGTCGGTGGAGACGACGATGTAACCCACTCGCTTGACCTCACGTTCCATGAGGTAGGGGTGCTTGTATTCCAAGTTCCCCTGGGCGATATGGCCGATCACCTTGCGCATGGTTTGAGCGTACGGACGGCTGGCAGACATGCGTTCCTGCGCACGGCGCATCTTGCTTGCTGCCACCATCTCCATAGCGCCGGTGATCTTCTGAGTGTTTTTCACACTCCCGATCTTGTTACGTATCTCTTTTGCGCCGGCCATCTCTTACTCTCCATCAGGTGGCAGCTCGCGCTGCCACACACGCTTACCAGGTCTGGGTTGCCTTGAAGTCATCCAGCAACGCAGTCAGCTTGCCAACGATCGCGTCGTTGTAGTCTGCTTTGGCATTGATTTCAGCCATCAGCGAACCATGCTGGGTATTGGCGTAAGAGAGCAGAGCGGCTTCGAAGTCGACGATCTTGTTCAGCTCGACATCGGAGAGATAGCCTTTCTCGGCGGCGAACAGCACCAGCGACTGCTGGGCCACGCTCATCGGAGAGTACTGTTTCTGCTTCATCAGCTCGGTCACTTTCTGACCATGGTCCAGCTGCTTGCGAGTCGCCTCGTCCAGATCGGAAGAGAACTGGGCAAATGCCGCCAGCTCGCGATACTGGGCCAGTGCGGTACGGATACCACCGGACAGCTTCTTGACGATCTTGGTCTGAGCGGCACCGCCCACACGGGATACGGAGATACCCGGGTCAACCGCCGGACGAATACCGGAGTTAAACAGCTGTGACGTCAGGAAGATCTGACCATCGGTGATGGAAATCACGTTGGTCGGTACGAATGCAGACACGTCACCGGCCTGGGTTTCGATGATCGGCAATGCGGTCAAAGAACCGGTCTGGCCTTTCACTTCACCCTTGGTGAACTTCTCTACGTACTCGGCGTTGACGCGAGCAGCACGCTCAAGCAGACGGGAGTGCAGATAGAAAACGTCACCCGGGTAAGCTTCACGTCCTGGCGGACGGCGCAGCAGCAGGGAGATCTGGCGATAAGCTACGGCCTGCTTGGACAGGTCATCATAGATGATCAGCGCGTCTTCACCGCGGTCACGGAAGTACTCACCCATGGAGCAACCGGCATACGGAGCCAGGTACTGCAGGGCCGCCGCTTCGGAGGCAGAGGCAACCACCACTATGGTGTTGGCCAGGGCACCGTGCTCTTCCAGCTTGCGCACCACGTTGGCGATGGTGGAGGCCTTCTGGCCAATCGCAACGTAGACACACTTAATGCCGGAGTCTTTCTGGTTGATGATGGTGTCGATCGCGATGGCGGTCTTGCCCACCTGACGGTCACCGATGATCAGCTCACGCTGGCCACGACCGATGGGGATCATGGCATCGATGGCTTTCAGACCGGTCTGAACCGGCTGGTCAACAGACTTGCGCTCGATAACGCCCGGTGCGATCACTTCGATCGGCGAGAAGCCGTCGTTGTCGACCGGACCTTTACCGTCGATCGGCTGGCCCAGGGTGTTCAGCACCCGGCCCAACAAACCACGACCGACCGGCACTTCCAGAATACGGCCAGTGCCTTTTACTTTCATTCCTTCTGACAGACCGTCATAGGAACCCATGATCACAGCACCGACGGAGTCACGCTCCAGGTTCAATGCCAGAGCGAAGCGGTTGCCCGGCAGCTCGATCATCTCACCTTGCATGGCATCGGCCAGGCCGTGAATACGAATGATACCGTCGCTCACAGAGACGATGGTACCTTCGTTACGCGCTTCGCTTTTGACATCAAACTGCGCGATGCGCTGCTTGATAAGCTCGGCGATTTCAGTGGAATTCAGTTGCATGCTCTAATACCCCAATCAAGATTGCAGCGCGTCAGCCATGCGATCCAGCTTACCGCGGACAGAGCCGTCGATTACCAGATCTCCGGCCGTGATGAGCACCCCGGCCATCAAGGACGCATCCATGCTGCAATTCAGCTTCACTTTGCGCGCGAGACGTTGTTCCAGAGAAGCCTGAATAGCGGCTTTCTGCTGGTCGGTCAGTTCGGTCGCCGAAATCACGTCAGCCTGAACTTCTTTATCCAGTTCAGCCTTGAACGCTACAAATTCAGCAACGACCGCCGGCAGCACACCCAAGCGACCATTCTCGGCCATCACCCGGATAAGGTTCTGGCCATGCTCGTCGAGTTGCTCACCGCAGACGCCCACAAACAGGTTTGCAAGCTCTTCGGCAGCCACAGAGCCGTGTACCAGTGAGTGAATAGTCCCGTTCTCCGCTACTTGTGCAGCGAAGCCGAGCATCCCCAGCCACTGGTCAACCGCCTTGTGCTCAACGGCAAACTCGAAAGCAGCCTTGGCGTAGGGGCGAGCGATTGTAGTCAGTTCAGACATAGCCCCGTTCCCGTTACAGTTCTGCTACCAGTTTGTCGACGATGTCGCTGTTGGCAGCCTGGTCGATGTGACGCGCCAGGATCTTCTCTGCACCAGCAATGGCAAGAGCAGCAACCTGCTTACGCAGTTCTTCTTTGGCACGATGACGTTCAGCTTCGAGCTCGGCTCGGCCCTGAGCCAGGATTTTTTCCCGCTCAGTCTGGGCTCCGACAGCAGCATCATCAATGATCTGGGCTTTACGTTTGTTAGCCTGCTCAATGATTTCTGCAGCCTGAAGCTTGGCTTCTTTCAGCTGATCGGTGGCGTTGGCCTTGGCCAAATCCAGATCTTTCTTGGCACGCTCTGCGGAAGAGAGGCCATCAGCAATTTTTTTCTGACGAGCCTCGATGGCAGCCATCAGGGGCGGCCATACAAACTTCATGCAGCACCAGACAAAAATGATGAAAGCAATTGTCTGACCGAGGAGGGTGGCATTGATACTCACAACCAAGACCTCTCTATATGAAATTTAAAAAGAAAGTGATAACAACAGCATCACTTATCAGGCTGCAACCCCGAAAATCAGGTACAGAGCCATACCGACCACAATCATCGGGATTGCATCGACCAGACCCATTACGATGAAGAAGTTGGTACGCAGGATAGGCATCAGGTCAGGCTGACGCGCAGCGCCTTCCAGAAACTTGCCACCCAGCAGAGCGATACCGATAGCGGCACCGACAGCGGCCATACCCAGCATGATTGCAGCGGCAAAGTAAATCATTTCCATCTTTATATTCTCCAAACAGAGCGAGTAAACGTAACAGGATTAATGGTCTTCACTGGCCATCGACAAATAGACAATGGTCAACACCATGAAGATAAAGGCTTGCAGAGTAATTACCAGAATGTGGAACAGTGCCCAAGGCACGCTAAGCAGCCATTGGGACCACCACGGTAGCAGACCAGCGATCAGGATAAATACCAGTTCACCGGCATACATGTTACCAAACAGACGCAAACCCTGAGAAACGGGTTTGGACAGCAGGGTAACCAACTCCAACGCAATGTTAACAGGGATAAATGCCCAGTGATTGAAAGGGCTGAGGGTCAACTCTTTCACAAAGCCCGAGACACCTTTCATCTTGATACTGTAAATGATGATTAAGGCGAAGACTCCCAGAGCCATGGACATAGTGATGTTAACATCGGCGGAAGGAACTACTCGCAAGTTGGGGACGCCCAGCAATTGTGCTGTGTAGGGCAGGTAGTCAACCGGGATGAGGTCCATCAGGTTCATCAGGAAAACCCAGATGAACACGGTCAGTGCCAGCGGAGCGATCAGCTTGCTCTTACCGTGGAAGATACCCTTGACAGTGTCATCCACAAACTCGACAACCATTTCTACAAAACACTGAAGCTTGTCTGGCACACCGCTGGTCGCCGTCACGGCCACCTTGCGGAATATCCAGATAAACAGAGCGCCGAGGATAACGGAAAATATCATGGAGTCGATATTTACCGTCCAGAACCCCGAACCCACTTGCAGATGGTGCAGGTGGTGGGAGATGTATCCCTGAGTAGTCAGGGCTTCTCCGGTTGCAGCCATGAGTTTTCCTAGTAGCGGTTATTGAGAACGATCGTTATGACCCATTGGAAAAACAGGGATAGCGAATAGGTGACATAAAGGGGGAGATGTTCCACCTCGACGTACAGGAGTACAGTCACGAAGAGTGCGACTGTACTTACCAGCTTGATCCCTGCTCCAACACAAAAATCCCACAACACCCAGCCCGCACTCCCGGGGCCAAGCTTCCGGCTCAACGTAAAGAGACTGAACAGGAGTTGTGGAATCAGATATACACCTCCCCCATAGAGGGACGCGTATCCAGCAGGAATGCCTCTCAGGTGAACCCAAACGGCACTCACAACCAAGATCAGGGTAAGTTGGCAAGCAAGTATAGCCAAGGCCAGTGTCAAACCTTTCCAGGCTAATTTTTGCTCCACCAAATGCCCCCTGAACATTACAGAACTGTAAAAATCGACATGTTGACACACACGAAATGACAGCCCAAAAAGCCGGTCAAATTATACCCTTGAAGGCGGTGATTGCAATATGACAAAAACCCTTAATTTTTGCGGCTTTCCGTACAGAATCAAGGTTACGTTCATATCAAAAGGAATAGATGTTTTATTACTACAAAAAGCGTAAAAATCACGTTTCTGACAGGCCAAAATAGCCCAATACCCGGTCCAAACCGGCTAAGTTCTCGTAACTTATTACTAACTTGCCGCTATCCTGCTTCCCCGGCTGAAGCTGTACCTGATTACCAATTTTTTCTGAAATCTGGCGCTCCAGGTAACCAAACTGCGGATCACGGACAGGTTCAACCTTGGCTTTTGCCGGTTCGAGTGTTTTTTGAACCAGCTTCTCGGTATCTCGCACTGTCAGCCCCTTCTGGGCGACCAGCTTGGCCAGTTCGGACTGGGCCTGGCCACTCAACGCCAACAGGGCGCGGGCATGACCCATATCGAGATCACCGTGCTCGACGAAACGCTTGACGTCATCGTTGAGCTGATTGAGACGCAACAGGTTGGTGACCGTGGTGCGGGACTTGCCTACCGCCTCGGCCACCTGCTGGTGGGTCAGCTCGAATTCGGTCAGCAGCCGCTGCAGGGCGACCGCCTCTTCGATGGCATTGAGATCTTCACGCTGGATGTTCTCAATCAGCGCGATAGCGACGGCAGCCTCGTCGGGCACATCCTTGACGATGCAGGGCACTACATCGAGCCGGGCCAGCTGGGAGGCACGCCAACGTCGCTCGCCGGCGATGATTTCAAAGGATTGCTCGCCAAGGGGGCGCACCACGATCGGCTGGATCACCCCTTGGGCGCGGATGGAATTGGCCAGATCTTCCAGTGCATCCTGCGACATGTCCTTGCGTGGCTGGTACTTGCCGGACTGTAACCACTCCACCGGCAGCCTGCGCAGCTCACCCTGATTGGTGGGGGCCATAGCCTGCTCGGTACGCTGGTCGCTCATCACCTGTTTCTGGCGCGCGGCAGTGCTGGTGCTGAGCAGGGCGTCCAGCCCCTTGCCCAGTCCACGTTTTTTCGGCGTCATATGCTCTCTCGGTCTGCGATGGTCACCTGACGCTCCTGCTCCTGGCGGCGCAGCATCTCGCCCGCCAGCGCCAGATAGGCCTTGGCACCCACCGATGATTTGTCATAGTGCATGGCCGGAGCACCGAAGCTCGGTGCCTCCGCCAGTCTTACGTTGCGGGGGATGATGGTGCGATAGACCTTGTCCCCGAAATGCTGTTTCAGCTGATCGGACACATCATTGGCCAGCCGGTTGCGGTGATCGAACATGGTGCGCAGCACCCCTTCGATCTTCAGCTCCGGATTGACCACGGCTGCCAGCTTGCTGATGGTGTCGACCAGGGCGGTAAGCCCTTCCAGTGCATAGTATTCGCACTGCATGGGCACCAGCACGGAATCGGCGGCGGCCATGGCGTTCACGGTCAGCATGTTGAGAGAAGGCGGGCAGTCGATGAAGATGTAATCGTATTTGTCCCGTACCGAGGCCAACGCATTGCGCAGGCGGATCTCGCGGGCAAAGAATTCCATCAGGCGGATTTCGGCCGCAGTCACGTCGGCGTTGGCGGCGATGAGGTGATAGCCCCCCGAGGTTTCGGGGATGATCACCTCGCCAATGGGGGCGTCTTCGATCAGCAGCTCATAGGCAGTCCGTTCGACTTCGTACTTGTCGACACCGCTGCCCATGGTGGCATTGCCCTGCGGATCCAGATCGATCACCAGCACCTTGCGCCGGGTAGCGGCCAGGGAGGCGGCCAGATTCACACAGGTGGTGGTTTTACCCACTCCACCCTTCTGGTTGGCTATGGCGATGACTTTTCCCACACTATCCCCTAAATGAAACTGCGACCCTATTCGGGCTGGACATGTTTAAATTCCAGCAGATGACGTTCGCCTTCCAATTCCGGCACCACCAGTTGATGGGAGGCGACCAGACGTATGTTGGCAGGCAGTTGAGCCAGCTCGGGCCCGGGGTATTGCCCCTTGAGCGCCAGGAAGCTGCCCTGGGCCGACGGCAGATGATGACACCAGGTCAGCATGTCCTCCAGCGAGGCAAAGGCCCGACTCAGTACACCATCAAACCCGACGTCGGGTTGATACTCTTCAACACGGGATTTGACGGGTGTCACATTGGTCAAGCCCAGCTCCTGGATCACCTGGCGGATGAAGTTGATCCGCTTGCCCAGACTGTCCAACAGCACGAACTGCTTGTCCGGATTGATGATGGCCAGCGGCAAGCCAGGCAGCCCGGGACCGGTCCCCACATCGATGAAACGTTCACCGTGCAGGTGAGGGCTCACCACCAGACTGTCGAGGATATGCTTGACCAGCATGGCGTCCGGATCACGCACCGAGGTGAGATTGTAAGCCTTGTTCCACTTGTGCAGCAACTCGACAAGCTGAACCAACTGGGTCTTTTGGGTGTCGGTGATAACAATACCGGCCTGCATAAGCAGGCCGTTCAATCTTTCCAGCATGTTTTCCAACGGTAAGAATCCTCAGGCGGTTTTGCGCAGCAGGCCGTGTTTTTTCAGGTGAACCAGCAGGATGGAGATGGCAGCCGGGGTGATGCCGGAGATACGGGAAGCCTGACCTATGGTCTGCGGCCTGGCATCGCTCAGCTTGGCGATCACCTCGTTGGAGAGACCGTTGACGTCGCGGTAGTTCATGTCCAGCGGCAAGAGGGTGTTCTCGTTGCGCAGCTGTTTCTCCACCTCGTCGTGCTGACGTTCGATGTAACCGGCGTACTTGATCTGGATCTCCACCTGATCGGCGGCGGCGCGATCGCTCAGTGCCGGCCCCACCCCCTCGATGGCCATCAGCGCATCGTAGGTCACTTCGGGACGACGCAGCAACTCTTCCAGACTCTGCTCGCGGGTCAGCGGGGCATTGACCAGGGCGTTGACTGCCTCCAGCGACGGATGTTGCGGGTGGATCCAGGTCGAACGCATGCGCTGTTGCTCCAGCTCCACCTGTTCCATCTTGACGTTGAACTTGCCCCAGCGCTCGTCATCCACCAGACCCAGCTCGCGGCCGATGGCGGTCAGACGCAGGTCAGCGTTGTCTTCCCGCAGCAGCAGGCGATATTCAGCGCGGCTGGTGAACATGCGGTAGGGCTCGCGGGTCCCCAGGGTGGAGAGATCGTCCATCATCACGCCCATGTAGGCCTGATCTCTGCGCGGATGCCAGGGATCCTTGTCCTGGGCACGCAGACCGGCGTTCAAACCGGCCATCAGGCCCTGGGCCGCAGCCTCTTCGTAACCCGTGGTGCCGTTGATCTGGCCAGCGAAAAACAGGTTGCCGATGCACTTGCTCTCCATGTTGGCCTTGAGATCCCGTGGATCGAAGAAGTCATATTCGATGGCATAGCCGGGGCGGGTGATATGGGCATTTTCGAAACCACGAATGGAACGCACTATCTGCACCTGCACGTCGAATGGCAGGCTGGTGGAGATCCCGTTCGGATAGAGTTCGTGGGTGGTCAGGCCTTCCGGCTCGACAAAAATCTGGTGCGCCGTCTTGTCCGCGAAGCGGGTGATCTTGTCTTCGATCGACGGGCAGTAGCGCGGGCCTATCCCTTCGATCACCCCGGCGTACATGGGGCTGCGATCCAGATTGTTGCGGATCACATCGTGGGTACGCTCGTTGGTGTGAGTGACGTAGCAGGGCACCTGACGGGGGTGCTGGCTGGCGTCGCCGATAAACGAGAAGACGGGGCGCGGATCATCGCCGTACTGGGCCTGCATGACGGAGATATCAACGCTACGGGCATCGATCCGCGGCGGTGTACCCGTCTTGAGACGATCGATGCGCAGCGGCATCTCGCGCAGCCGTTGAGCCAAGGCGATCGAGGGAGGATCCCCGGCGCGGCCGCCCTTGTAGTTTTCCATCCCGATGTGGATCAAGCCATTCAGGAAGGTGCCTACGGTCAGCACCACCGTCTTGCCGCTGATGCGGATCCCGCTCTGGGTGACCACACCAGCAACACGATCCCCGTCCATGATCAGATCATCACAGGCTTGCTGGAAGATCTTCAGGTTCGGGTAGTTCTCCAGCATCTGACGTACGACGGCTTTGTAGAGCAGTCGATCCGCTTGAGCACGGGTGGCTCGTACCGCGGGCCCCTTGGAGGAGTTCAGAGTACGGAACTGGATCCCGCCAAGATCGACGGCTCGCGCCATGATCCCGCCGAGGGCGTCAACTTCCTTGACCAGGTGTCCCTTGCCGATCCCGCCGATCGCCGGATTACAGGACATGTGTCCCAACGTATCGATATTGTGGGTCAACAACAGGGTATTCAGACCCATACGGGCTGCCGCTGTTGCTGCTTCGGTTCCTGCATGACCGCCACCGACGACGATCACATCAAATTGTTCATGGTATTGCATTGGGGATCACCTTGATCTGCACGTCTGAAGATCGTTGTTTGCCTGGGCTCAGGGGCGGAACATTCTATCTGTTTCGCGCCCTGAGGGGAACGTCTACTTAACGGTCAGTATGGAGGGAGGATCCACTTAATAGATCTTAAGGATCTTTAGATCGATCTTTTATTGGATCTTTTATTAGGATCCACCATTTCTGTTGATAAGCGCTTTTTGATCATAAAGATCATCTGGTTAAAGGTGATCTCAGCTTGTGGAAAAGCTTGGATCCTGACCCCGTGAACAGGGGGATAACCAGTGCTTTTATACACAGGAGGCTAGCGGGCTGGATCTCATACATGGATAACTATAGGTTTTGCAGAGCTTTACACGGTAGTTATACACATTACCCCCGGTCGTTGTGGGTAAACATGTAGAACAAGTTGTCAGGATCAATCTGTTAATAACCTGGTGGATAGCGATCGGGGGATAAACGGGGAGATCAAGGCTTTTCTGCAGGATCTCCCTGGCCCTGATCAGGCGATCAACGGCATCCAGCTCTGGATCCAGGCTTCGGCGGCATCTTCCGGGATCTCGTATTGGGTGACATCGATGTCGAGACGATCCCCGATCCGGCTGGCGCCGCACTCTGCCAGTAGCCGATCCAGCGTCTTGCCACCCTGGCAAAAGGTGTCATAGCTGCTGTCGCCGAGGGCGATCACGCCATATTTCAAGGCATTAAGATCCGGATGCTGCTCGGCAAGATCCTTGGCGAAGGGTTGCAGGTTGTCGGGTATGTCACCGGCACCGTGGGTGGAAGTGATCACCAGCAGGATGGCGTCCGGCTCGGCGAGCACCTCGACCAGCTTGGCCGGATTGTGGATCTCGGCCTGATGGCCCGCTTGTTCCAGCAGATGGGCGACGTGGTCTGCGACATATTCGGCGGCGCCCAGCATGGAGCCGACGACGAGATTGAGTTTGGCCATGGAATGGATCCTGAAAAATGCGGAACCCGGATTCTACCGCCAAAGGGTGTGGATAAATATGGATAAAGCTTGGGGATAATGGATCCAGCCAGATAATGCCGCCGGATCAATCCCGGCGATCTTTCTGCAGCCTCTCTGAATTTCTTCCTAAATAGTAGTTACCTTACGAGTCCCTTTTCTGTTGTGGCGCGTGCACTATTGCTGAAATCAGGTTTATGGTTTGGCTTTTACATGGGTTGTTTTATGTACAAACAGTGCCTCTGCTGTTCATTGTCTTCGATCATCCATGCGGCCGAGCTGGCATCAGACAACCCCGTTTGGCTGATTAAAGGCGTGCTGATTGCTCCATCGTAGGCCGTTTGTGCTCATGGTATCAGCCAGCAGATCCTCTTTCCGCAGGCGGTGTCGGTCGGGTTGGTTTCCGCCCTGTTAGGGGGCGCTTACTTCATGTGGTGTCTGCGCCGCTTCTCGGTTTTAGGATGAAAAACGCACAAAAAAAGCCCGGGAAGAACCCGGGCTTTTTACTGTTTGCCGTACCGACTTATTTGCCGATGCAGAAACTGGAGAAGATGCGACCCAGCAGATCGTCGGAGCTGAACTCGCCGGTGATCTCCGAGAGTGACTCCTGCGCCAGCCGCAGCTCTTCGGCCACCAGCTCACCGGCGACATAGATTTCCAACTGATCCTTGGCCACCAGCAACCGTTCGGCGGCGCGCTCCAGCGCATCCAGGTGGCGGCGGCGGGCCATGAAGCCCCCCTCTGTGTTGCCCTGGAAGCCCATGCAGGCTTTCAGGTGCTCGCGCAGGGCGGGCAGCCCCAGCTCTGTCTTGGCGGAGATGCGGTAGACGGCGTGACCTAGCTCATTGCGAGGGGCCAGATCCTCGCCGGTCAGGTCGGCCTTGTTGCGCACCACAGTGAGGCCGATGTTTTTTGGCAACCGATCAACAAATTCCGGCCAGATCTCTCGCGGGTCGATAGCATCGGTCGTTGTGCCATCCACCATAAAGAGCACACGGTCGGCCTGTTCTATCTCGGCCCAGGCGCGCTCTATGCCGATCTTTTCCACCTGATCTTGGGTGTCGCGCAGACCGGCGGTATCTATGATGTGCAGCGGCATGCCATCCAGGTGGATGTGCTCGCGCAGCACGTCGCGGGTGGTGCCGGCTATCTCGGTGACGATGGCGGACTCACGCCCTGCCAGGGCATTTAGCAGGCTGGATTTACCTGCGTTGGGCCGACCGGCTATCACTACCTTCATCCCTTCCCGTAGCAGGGCGCCTTGCTTGGCCTCACTGCGCACACCGTCCAGTGACCCCATGATGGCGTAGAGATCGCCAGCCACCTTGCCGTCGGAGAGGAAGTCGATCTCCTCGTCCGGGAAGTCGATGGCGGCTTCGACATAGATGCGCAGCCGGATCAGGCTCTCCACCAGTTGTTGGATTTTGCTGGAGAACTGCCCCTGCAGAGAGTGCATGGCGCTGCGGGCGGCCTGTTCGCTGGAGGCTTCGATCAGATCGGCGATGGCCTCGGCCTGGGCCAGATCCAGCTTGTCGTTCATGAAGGCGCGCTCGCTGAACTCGCCGGGACGGGCAGGGCGCAGCCCCTTTATCTGCAGAATACGGCGCACCAGCATGTCCATGATGACGGGGCCACCGTGACCCTGCAGCTCCAGCACATCCTCGCCGGTGAAGCTGTTGGGGGCCTTGAACAGCAGGGCAATGCCCTGATCCAGCGGTTGGCCTTGCTCATCCTTGAACGGCAGATATTCGGCGTAGCGCACCCGCGGGCGCTTGCCGAGCACTATCTCGGCGACCTGTTCGGCGGCGGGGCCTGAGACCCGGACTATGCCAACGCCGCCACGGCCGGGCGCGGTGGCCTGGGCCACGATCGTATCTGTTGTCATCTTGCTTGGCTCATTTGCTCGGTAATTGGGGGACATTGTAATAAAAAAGGCGGCCCCAAGGCCGCCTCTTTTGTTATCAGGGGGAAGATTAGCTGCGCATCAGTTGCGAGTGTGCAGGCCTTTCTTCTCCAGCTGACGATAGATGATGGTCTGCTGGGTAATGGAGATGAGGTTGCTCACCAACCAGTACAGGGTCAGGCCAGCCGGGAACCAGAGGAACATGAAGGTGAAGATGATCGGCATGAACTGCATCACCTTCTGCTGCATCGGGTCTGTCACCGTGGTCGGGCTCATCTTCTGCAGATACCACATGGAAGCACCCATGAGGATTGGCAGCACGAAGAAGGGGTCCTTCACCGACAGGTCGGTGATCCACAGGATGAATGGCGCATGACGCAGCTCAACAGATTCCATCAGGGCCCAGTAAAGGGCGATGAAGATCGGCATCTGGACCAGGATCGGCAGACAGCCACCCAGCGGGTTGACCTTCTCCTTCTTGTACAGCTCCATCATGCCCTGAGACATCTTCTGGCGATCGTCACCGAAGCGCTCACGCAGTGCGGCCAGCTTGGGCTGCAGCATGCGCATCTTGGCCATGGAGGTGTACTGGGCCTTGGTCAGCGGGAACATGATGCCGCGCACCAGCAGGGTCAGCATGATGATGGCCAGACCCCAGTTCTGGACGAAACCGTGGAACACAGTCAGCAACCAGTGCAGCGGTTGGGCGATGAACCAGAGCCAGCCGTAGTCGACGGTCAGGTCGAGGTGGTTTGCCACCTTGGACATCTCGTCTTGCAGCTTGGGACCCACCCACAGCGTGCTGGTCACTTCGGCCTGCTCGCCTGCAGCCACGTCTACCAGCGGCGCCTTGAAGCCGATGATGGCCTGGTCTTTACCAGGGATCACGCGGCTGTAGAAGCTGTTGATATCGTCGGCATTCGGTGCCCAGGCAGAGACGAAGTAGTGTTGCAGCATGGCGACCCAACCACCTTTGGTGGTCTTGTTCAGGTCGGCATCCTTCATATCGCTGAAGGTGTACTTCTTGTAGCGGCTATCTTCGCTGGAGAAGGCGCCACCACGGTAAGCACTGGCTACCATGGCGTGACCTTCCTGATCCTTGGGTGTGGTCATGGTCTGCTTCAGCTGACCGTAGAACTGTACCTGGACCGGCTCGGTGGATTTGTTGTCGATCTTGTATTCGACACCAATCGCATAGTCACCACGTTTGAGCACGAACTCTTTGGTGAAGACCACACCTTTGCTGTCGGTCCAGGTCATCGGAACGACGACTTGATCCTGACCATCGGCCAGCTGGTAGCTGGTCTGGGTGGCTTCATAGGTAGGACGACCTTGGACCTGGCTGTCAGGACCGTCGCGACCTACCAGGCCGCTCTGGGCGACATAGAGGCGGTCAGGCTGACTGGTCAGCAGGACGAAGGGTTGATCCTGGCCTTCTTCCTGCTTGTGGGCCAGTAGCTCGGCAGACACTATGTCACCGCCCTGGGTGTCCAGGGTCAGCTTGAGCACGTCGGAGGAGACTGTGATCAGCTTGCGTGCGGCGTTCGTGTTGGTTTGCTCGGAAACCTGAGGAATATCACCGGTCTGACCGGCTTCAGGTACGAAATGTTCGGTTTGGGCCACGGTAGTCGGGGCCAGCTTCGGAGCCTTGTCAGACTCCCACTGTTGCCAGAGCAGAAAGCTCACGAACAGCAAACCGATCAGGATGAGATTGCGTTGTGATTCCATAGTCTTCAGTTTCTTCGCTTTGGTTGCGGAACCGGGTCATAACCACCCTCGGATAAGGGATGGCATTTTAATAGACGTTTGCTGGCTAACCAAACGCCTTTTATGAAACCGTGAAGTCGGATTGCTTCTATCGCAAATTGGGAACAAGTTGGCGTGAAACGGCAGCGCGGCCCGAGCAGAGGGCTAATGATTAGCTGATACAGGCGTATCAGTTTGACAGCTACCCATTGCAACGGCGTGACAGAGTGCGCCATAGCTTTTCCAGTAACTTGAACAGCTCCTCGTTGTCCATCTCTTTGACGCCGCCCTTGGCGATCACGACGATGTCGATAGCGGGCAGGTTGGCTTGATTGAGGCGGAAACTTTCCCGGACCACTCGTTTGACACGATTACGCCAGACGGCACGCTTGAGTGCTTTTTTGGGCACAGCGAGGCCAAGACGGGGATGTTCGAGGGTGTTGGGACAGGCGAGAAGAGTAATTTGCGGAGAAGCGGCCCGGACAGGCTCGGCGAAAACGCGTTTGAAGTGTTCGGGAGTTAACAGACGTAACTCCCGAGAGAAGGTGTGCGGCGTTGGCATTAAACTACCAGACGGGCACGACCCTTGGCACGACGAGCGGCCAGAACTTTACGACCGTTGGCAGTTGCCATGCGGGCGCGGAAACCGTGAGAGCGCTTGCGCTTCAGGTTGGACGGTTGAAAAGTACGTTTCATGATTCGATTCCGTATTTCTGTACAGTTTTGATTGTCACACTTAGCCGACGCGCCAGCTATAGCGTGTGACGACTAGCAAAAGAGGCCGAATTCTAAACAGAGTTCGGCTTTTAGTCAATCCGCCGTTCCCTCTCATCTTGCCCTGACTCATAAGTAAGCAGGAGAAGCTGGCAGGATCCGGAGGATCAAGGGCTCCGGATTATACTGGCAACCCGGGGTTAAACAAGGATCCTCCAATAAAAAAGGCGGCAAGGCCGCCAAAAGAGAGAGCTATTTAAGCACTTTTCGCAAGAATTCCCGGGTGCGGGGATCCTTGGGATCGACCAATATCTGATCCGGCGGGCCCTGTTCCACGATCCGGCCCCCCTCCATGAAGATCACCCGATCGGCAACATCACGAGCAAATTCAATCTCATGGGTCACCACTACCATGGTCTGGTGCTGGCGGGCGAGTTCCTTCATCAACCCAAGTACCTCGTCGACCCACTCGGGATCGAGGGCTGAGGTGGGCTCATCGAACAGAATGACCTTGGAGTGAGCCGCCATGGCGCGGCCGATGCCGACCCGTTGCTGCTGGCCGCCGGAGAGGGACGCCGGGTAGGCATCCTGCTTGTCGGCAAGCCCGATGTCCTTGAGGATGCCGAGGGCTGTGGTGCGAGCCTCAGCCTTCGGCTGCTTCCAGACGGTGATCAGCCCCTCGGCTATGTTGTCCAGCGCCGTTTTGTTGGCGAACAGTGCGTAGTTCTGGAACACGAAGGAGGCACGTTTGCGCAGCTCAATGGCTTGCTGCTCGCTGGCGTTGGCCAGGTCCAGCTGCAGGTCATCGATGGCAAGGGAGCCTGCATCCGGGGTTTCCAGCAGGTTCAGGCAGCGCAGCAGGGTCGATTTGCCGGTCCCGGAGGGACCTATGATGACCACTATCTCCCCCTTCCTGACCTCCAGATCTATGCTGTTGAGCACCTTGTTGCCCTGAAATGCCTTGGAGAGGCCGGTTAATTTGATCATCTCAGACCTCCTTTAATAGGCTCGGTTCAGGTGAACTTCCAGCAGGTGCTGCAAGCGGGTGAAGATGATGACCACCACCCAGTAGACCAGGGCCACCGCCATGAAGCTCTCGAAGAACTTGAAGGAGGAGGAGGCTTCCATCTGCGCCTTGCCCATGATCTCTGCTACGCCCAGGGTGAATGCCAGCGAGGTGCTCTTGATCATGTCGATGAAGTAGTTCATCAGCGACGGCGTTGCTATGCGGGCAGCCTGCGGCAATATGATCCGCTGCATCGCTTGGTAACGGCTCATGCCGATACTGAGAGCCGCTTCCATCTGGCTCTTGTTAATGCCCAGAATGGCGGCGCGGATCGACTCGGCCATGTAGGCGGCGAAGTGCAGGGTCAGTCCGACGATGGCGGCGGTAAAGGCATCCATCCCCACGAAGATGGGGAACAATTGCGGCAGTCCGTAATAGAGCAGGAACAGTTGGACGAGCAGGGGAGTACCTCGAAAGAACGAGATATAGAGCATCGCCAGCCAGTGGATCACGGGGATGCGAAACACCCGTACTATCGCCAGGGTCAGCGACAATACGAGTGCCAAGACGAATCCCCACAGGGCCATTTCCATCGTGGTGCCCAGGTATTTGAGCAGGATGGGGAACAGCCCTAGTGTGTACTCGAGGTCAAATTCCATCATTTATTTGTCGGTGATGTCGGAAGCGAACCATTTCTCGGAGATTTGACGCAGGGTGCCATCTTTGCGCATGGCGGTCAGGGCGTCATCCACCTTCTTCAGCAGCGCCTGCTTCTCCGGGGTATTCAGGAAGGGCAGGGCGTTCTCGATGGTCTCGAACGGTGCGCCGGCCTGTTGCAGCGGCAGCTTGGACTCTTTGATCAGCTGGGCGGTGGAGACGCGGTCCATCACGAAGGCATCGATGCGACCCAGGGCGACATCTTGCTCGAAATTGGAGTCATAGGTGCGGATATCGATCTTCTTGTTCGGGTCGTTCTTGCGCAGCAGCTCTTCGAAGTTGGAGCCAAGGTTGACAGCGACCTTCTTGCCTTCCAGATCCTTGATGCCGTGAATGGTACTGTTGCCCTTGCGGACCACTATCTGGGCGCCGTCATAGACATAGGGCTGGGAGAAGGCGTACTTGGCCTTGCGCTCGTCTGTGATGGTTATCTGGTTGGAGATGGTATCGATGCGGCCGGTATCCAGCATGCCGAACAGGCCGGAGAAGCTGGCGGTCACGAACTCGACTTTATAGCCGGTGCGCTCACTAATCTGGTTCCACATATCCACCTCAAAGCCCTGCAGCTTGTCCTGCTTGACGAAGGTGAACGGGAAATATTTGCCGGACATGCCGACCTTGATGGTTTCCTGGGCGATGGCTTGACCGGACAGGGCTGCCAGCAGAATGGCGGCACCGGAGACCAGCTTGATGGATGATGTCATGGGGATTCCTCTCTCTGTTGTTCTGTATTTTTAGTTGTAATCACTGAATGTGCGCTGATGTTATTGGAATAAAAGCCAAAGAATAAATGATATTTGGTTATATAAAATAACCGGTTCAGGTCTGGATCTTTGGTGTCATCCAGGATGGATCAGGCTGTGGGTAACTTTGGGGATGAAATCAGATCCAGCGGTGCTGGATCCTTGAAAGTCAAGGATCTTATTTGCTGGATCCGCGAGGTGGCAGCTAGAGATCCAGCCGCTAAAAACGTAGAATAGCCGGTCTTTAGTTAATCAATTGACGGGAGTTTAGAGTGACTGCTTCGCTATGGCAGCAGTGCCTTAACCGGCTGCAAGATGAGTTGCCCTCGGCAGAATTCAGCATGTGGATCCGGCCGCTTCAAGCGGAGTTGAGTGACAATACTCTGACCCTGTATGCACCGAATCGCTTTGTTCTGGACTGGGTACGAGACAAGTATCTCATCCGGGTTAATGGCATCATCAACGAACTCTGTGGGGTCGACGGCCCCACCCTGCGTTTTGATATAGGTAATCGTCCCCATCCTGTCGCGGTCGCAAGAGCGCCGGCGCGGGGTACTGCGCCTGTGAATAACTTGCAGAAGAGCTGGGAAAGCAAGGCTGAAGCCAAGCCTGAGCCGAACCACAAAAGCAACACCAACGTGAACTATACCTTTGAGAACTTCGTCGAGGGTAAGTCCAACCAGTTGGCCCGTGCGGCTGCCCGTCAGGTAGCCGACAACCCGGGTGGCGCTTACAACCCGCTGTTCCTCTATGGCGGTACCGGCCTGGGCAAGACCCACCTGCTGCACGCCGTTGGCAACGCCATCAAGGAGCGCAAGAAAGACGCCAAAGTCATCTACATGCACTCCGAGCGGTTTGTGCAGGACATGGTGAAGGCGCTGCAGAATAACGCCATTGAAGAGTTCAAGCGTTATTACCGTAGCGTCGATGCCCTGCTCATCGATGACATCCAGTTCTTTGCCAACAAGGAGCGCTCCCAGGAGGAGTTCTTCCATACCTTCAATGCATTGCTCGAAGGTAACCAGCAGATCATCCTGACCTCGGATCGCTATCCGAAGGAGATCAATGGTGTCGAGGATCGCCTCAAGTCCCGCTTCGGCTGGGGCCTGACGGTGGCGATCGAGCCACCGGAGCTGGAGACCCGCGTCGCCATCCTGATGCGCAAGGCGGATGAGAACCAGATCCACCTGCCGGACGAAGTGGCCTTCTTCATTGCCAAGCGTCTGCGATCCAACGTCCGTGAACTGGAAGGTGCCCTCAACCGGGTGATCGCCAATGCCAACTTCACCGGTCGTGCCATCAACATCGATTTCGTGCGCGAAGCGCTGCGCGATCTGCTGGCGCTGCAGGAGAAGCTGGTCACCATCGACAATATCCAGAAGACGGTGGCGGAGTACTACAAGATCAAGCTGGCGGATCTGCTGTCAAAACGCCGCTCACGCTCCGTTGCCCGTCCACGCCAGCTGGCGATGGCACTGGCCAAGGAGCTGACCAACCACAGTTTGCCGGAGATAGGTGATGCCTTTGGTGGCCGTGACCACACTACCGTTCTTCATGCCTGCCGCAAGATCGAGCAGCTGAAGGAGGAGAGCCACGACATCAAGGAAGACTATTCCAACCTGATCCGAACCCTTTCCTCCTGATAAGAACGGAGAGCACAGATGCAGCTCGAAATTAGCCGTGAGGCCCTGTTACGTCCTCTGCAACTGGTGTCCGGTGCCCTGGGTGGCCGGCCGACCCTGCCGATCCTTGGCAATGTGCTGCTTGATGTCAGCCAGGGTCTGCTGTCGCTGACCGGGACTGACCTGGAAGTTGAGATGATAGGTCAGGTCTATCTCAATAATGAGAGCCAGGATGGCCGCACCACAGTGCCGGCGCGCAAGCTGCTGGATATCTGTCGCGGCCTGCCGGAAGGGGCGGACATCCGCCTCAACACCGAAGGCGAGCGCCTGATCATCCGTTCCGGTCGTTCTCGTTTCAACCTGTCGACTCTACCGGCCAGCGAATACCCGAATATCGAGGATTGGGAATCCGTGCTCGAATTCGACATCGGCCAGCTGGAGCTGAAGAAGCTGATCGATGCCACCCAGTTCTCCATGGCCAGCCAGGACGTGCGTTACTACCTGAACGGCATGCTGTTCGAGAGCGAGGGCCACGGCCTGCGCACCGTGGCGACCGATGGCCACCGTCTGGCGACCTGCCGTCGCGAGGTAGTGGAAGAATCGCTGCCCGATCATCAGGTTATCCTGCCCCGTAAAGGTGTGCTGGAGCTGGTGCGTCTGCTGGAAGCGGAAGACAAGCCGGTACGGCTGCAGATCGGTCGCAGCAACCTGCGCGCTGCGCTGGACGGCTTCATCTTCACTTCCAAGCTGGTGGATGGCCGATTCCCGGATTGGCGCCGGGTTATCCCGCGCAACAGCGACAAGGCCCTGATCGCCGGTCGTGAGGATCTGCGTCAGGCATTTGCCCGTGCGGCCATCCTCTCCAACGAGAAATTCCGTGGAGTGCGTCTCAATCTGCAGGAAAACCTGCTGCGCATTACCGCCAACAATCCGGAACAGGAAGAAGCCGAAGAGCTGCTTGACGTACAATACGAGGCCAGCGAGATGGAGATAGGTTTCAACGTCTCTTATGTGCTGGACGTGCTGAATACGTTAAAATGTGACCAAATTCGGATTAGCCTGAGCGATTCCATCAGCAGTGCCATTATTGAGGATTTTGATCATCAGGATGCTCAGTATGTGGTGATGCCGATGCGGATCTAGTCGTGGCCCTGGTCAAACTCCAGCTCAGCGACTTTCGCAATATCCAGCAGGCCAGTCTCAAGCTGTCCCCCGGCCTCAACATCCTGGTCGGGTGCAATGGCAGTGGCAAGACCAGCGTTTTGGAAGCCATTCACTACCTTGGTCTTGGTCGCTCCTTTCGTACTCACCTGACCGGGCGGGTCATCCGCCAAGGGGAGCGGGCCTTTACCCTGTTTGCTCAGTGCGAACTGGAGGGGCGTCAGGTACCCATTGGACTCGCCAAGGACAAGAGTGGCGAGACCCAGCTCAAGATCGCCGGGGCCCAGGCCCAGCGACTGGCCGATCTGGCCGAGCTGTTGCCGGTGCAGTTGATCCATCCTGATGGCTTCAACCTGCTGACGGGCGGTCCCCAGGCTCGCCGGGCCTGGCTGGATTGGGGGGTCTTCCATCAGGAACCGACCTTTTTCTCCCTGTGGGGACGAGTGCGGCGGTTGTTGAAACAGCGCAACGCCCTGCTGCGTCAGAGTACCCAGTATCGCCAGCTGGCGTTCTGGGATCAGGAGCTGGTGCGGCTCGGGGGGGAACTGGCCATGTTCCGTGCGAGCTATTGTCAGGCCATTACGCCCCTGATCAAGGAGATGACGGCAGATTTTCTGCCGGAATTCGACATCAGTCTCGGTTTCTATCGGGGCTGGGAGAAAGACACTCCCCTCGGCGACTTGCTGGAGGCGGGGTTTGAGCGGGATCGTTCGCTGGGTTACACAGGGGTAGGCCCACAGAAGGCTGATGTGCGACTCAAGGCGAATGGTGTGCCCGCTCAGGATATTTTGTCCAGGGGTCAGCTGAAGTTGTTGGTCTGTGCCATGCGACTGGCCCAAGGGCTCTATTTGAATCAACATAGCAGCCGTGGCTGTATTTTTTTAATTGACGATTTTGCCTCTGAACTGGATGTCGACAAGCGCCGCTTGCTGGCCGCAAGGCTGAAGCAGTGTGCGTCCCAGGTGTTTATCACCGCCATCGATACCGGTCAGCTCGCAGACATGATGGATGCGAATGACTGCAAGTTGTTCCACGTGGAACAAGGCAAGATCTCCGAAACGTTAGAGAAGGCAGAGAGTAAGCTATGAGTGAAAATACTTACGACTCCTCGAATATCAAGGTACTGAAGGGCCTGGATGCGGTCCGCAAGCGCCCGGGGATGTACATCGGCGATACGGATGATGGCTCAGGTCTGCACCACATGGTGTTTGAGGTCGTCGATAACTCCATTGACGAGGCTCTTGCTGGCTACTGCTCCGATATTCTGGTCAAGATCCATTCCGACGGTTCCGTTTCCGTGCGTGACAACGGCCGGGGTATCCCGGTAGACATGCACGAAGAGGAGGGCCGCTCCGCCGCAGAGGTCATCATGACCGTGCTGCACGCTGGCGGTAAGTTCGATGACAACTCCTACAAGGTGTCAGGTGGCCTGCACGGTGTGGGCGTCTCAGTGGTTAACGCCCTCTCTGACAAGCTGTTGCTGACCATTCGTCGCAACGGCCATGTCTACGAGCAGACCTATCACCTGGGTGAGCCGCAGGCGCCGCTCAAGCAGATTGGCGACAGCAGCAGTGGCACGGGTACCGAGGTGCGCTTTTGGCCGAGCCCGACCATCTTTACCGATACCCTGTATCACTACGAGATCCTGGCCAAGCGTCTGCGCGAGCTCTCTTTCCTTAACTCCGGTGTTTCCATCCGTCTGCAGGACGAGCGGGATGGCCGCGAGGTGCATTTCTGCTACGAGGGCGGTATCAAGGCCTTCGTGGAATACCTGAACCAGAACAAGACCCCGATCCACCCCAAGGTGTTCCACTTTTCCATAGAGCAGGACGGCATCGGCGTCGAAGTCGCCATGCAGTGGAACGATGCCTATCAGGAAGGGGTTTACTGCTTTACCAACAATATCCCGCAGCGGGATGGTGGTACTCACCTGGTAGGGTTCCGGACCGCGCTGACCCGCACCCTCAACACCTATATGGACAAAGAGGATTACAGCAAGAAGGCCAAGTCGGCCGCCAGCGGCGACGACGTGCGTGAAGGTCTGATTGCGGTCATCTCGGTCAAGGTACCGGATCCCAAGTTCTCCTCCCAGACCAAGGACAAGCTGGTCTCTTCCGAAGTGAAGACTGCGGTTGAACAGGCGATGGGCGAGAAGCTTGGCGAGTTCCTGCTGGAAAACCCGGGCGATGCCAAGATTGTGGTCAACAAGATCATCGATGCGGCCCGTGCCCGTGAAGCGGCCCGCAAGGCGCGCGAGCTGACTCGCCGCAAGGGTGCGCTGGACATCGCCGGCCTGCCCGGCAAGCTGGCAGACTGCCAGGAGAAAGACCCGGCCCTCTCCGAACTCTACATAGTGGAAGGGGACTCTGCTGGCGGCTCCGCCAAGCAGGGTCGCAACCGCAAGAACCAGGCTATTCTGCCGCTCAAGGGCAAGATCCTGAACGTGGAGAAGGCCCGTTTCGACAAGATGATCTCCTCGCAAGAGGTGGGCACCCTGATCACCGCTCTGGGCTGCGGCATCGGTCGTGACGAGTACAATCCGGACAAGCTGCGTTACCACAACATCATCATCATGACGGATGCTGACGTCGATGGTGCGCACATCCGTACCCTGTTGCTCACCTTCTTCTATCGTCAGATGCCGGAGATCATCGAGCGTGGCTACATCTACATAGCCCAGCCGCCGTTGTACAAGGTCAAGAAGGGTAAGCAGGAGCAGTATCTGAAAGACGAAGATGCACTGCTGCAGTACCAGACCGCCATGGCGCTGGATGGTGCAACCCTGCACGTCAACGAGTCTGCCCCGGCCATCGGTGGCGAGGCGCTGGAGCGTCTGGTCAACCAGCACCGTGCCGTGTCTCACCTGATCACCCGTATGTCCCGTCGGGCGCCGGATGCCGTGTTGACCCAGCTGATCTATCAGCCTGAGTTGAACGAAACCCTGCTGGCCAGCGAGAGCGACCTGCTGGCCTGGTGTCAGGGCATGGAGGCCGTGCTCAACGAGAGCAACCACGGTATCCAGTACCAGATCCAGGTGCGTCGTGATGAAGAGCGTCGTCTGTTCGTCCCCCATGCTGTGGTGCGTCAGCACGGGGTCGACCGTGAATACGCGATCAGCTACGACTTCCTGCAGTCCGGTGAGTACCGTCAGCTTGTTTCACTTGGCAAGGAGATCGCCAACCTGATCGAGGAAGGCGGTTTCATCAAGCGTGGCGAGAAGGTCAAGCCGGTTGCCAACTTCGTGGAAGCGGTCGACTGGCTGATGGGCGAAGGCAAGCGCGGCATCTACATCCAGCGCTATAAAGGGCTGGGCGAGATGAACCCGGACCAGCTGTGGGAAACCACCATGGATCCGGAAGCGCGTCGCATGCTGCGCGTCACCATAGACGATGCCGTCGGTGCCGACCAGCTCTTCTCCACCCTGATGGGTGATGCGGTCGAGCCCCGCCGTGACTTTATCGAGACCAACGCCCTGCGGGTCGCCAACCTCGACGTCTAATCGACGCAGTCAGACAGCAAAAAGCCGCTCCTTGTGAGCGGCTTTTCTCGTTTTAAGGGGCGGGGAAATCGTACGTTCCACGTGAAACGTCAAACCGCCTTGGTGTTGATGGTACCGACTTAGCCCAGTTCCGGAGCCAGGCAGTAGAGGCGCAGGCGATGACCATCGGGGTCAAGCGCCATGCCGGTATAGCCAAACTCCATTCGGCTCGGCTGCTGGATGATGGTCAGGCCGCGCGCCTGCCACTCGGCCAAGCCAGTATCAACACTGGCTTCATCTGGCAGCGGGAAGGCCAGCTCCATGGCACCAGCACTCTGGGTAACGGCGGGTGCGACCGTGGCACTGGACCAGAGCGCCAGTTTTGCCCCCGATTCGAATACGAACATGGCAAAGGTGGGAGATTCTTCTACTGGCGGACGACCAAACAGCTCGCGATAGAAGAGGGCGCTGCGAGCCGGATTGGCGACATAGAGAATGGTGAATGGCGGGACTGACAACATGGTGACGCTCCTTGATTCGGGGAGGGCGCATCTGCGCCGACCTCGTCAGCATGGCGCTACCTGCTGTCAGTTTCTGTCAGCAATGAATGTTGGTTGCGGGATCTGCTGGGCGGCGCGCCACTCCTTGAGCAAGATAGCCCGGCCTTTGGGATAGACGATCTCCTCTAGCTTCAGCTGGCTGATGCGGTCCACCCGGAAGTGGCGAAAATCCTGCCGTAGTTCGCACCAGGCCACCAGTACCCGCACCTGCTCGAAGTAGCCAAGGGCAAATGGCCAGACGGTGCGCTCGGAACTCGCTTCCCTCAGGTCGCGGTAGCTCAGGGTTATCTTGCGCTGCTGACGAATGGCACTGCGCAGGGGGGCTTCATCGGTGCAGGCGTCGTTGCGGGATGAGCCGATCAGCAGGGTATTGGCGTGGAGCTGCTGGCGGTACTCGTCGGGCAGCACGGCCTCTATCTTGGCCAACGCACTGCGGGCACCGGCACTCAGGGCGCTGTCGGTATGTTCGGCCACCCAGCGGGAACCCAGCACCAGCGCTTCCAGCTCCTCTTCACTGAACATCAGCGGTGGCAGCATGAAGCCGGGGCGCAGCACATACCCGACACCCGGCTCACCCTCGATATGGGCACCTTGCGCCTGCAGGGTCGCCATATCCCGGTAGAGGGTGCGCAGGCTAATGCCAAGCTGGCTGGCCAGCTCTGTGCCTGTGATGGCGTAACGGTGGCCGCGCAGCAGCTGGAGCAGGGCCAGCAGGCGTTCGGAACGGGACATGGTGTGACTCCTCGGGATCTCTGGTTAGCCTGCCATAGCGGGGTGAGCGGGTACAGCGGACGCCATCAGATATTGTTACCACGAAAAGAGCGTCGCCACTCGCCGGGGGAGGTGGCACTCTTGAAGCCGACCAGCTCGGCCAGGATATTGCCGAAGATAAGGCAGGGGACGGCGCAGTGAAAAGGGCTGAAGTGATCGAAGGTCACCACGGCAACGATCGGGGTGGGCATTATGTTGACTCCTCTCTGCGTGCAGGACTCTCATCATAAGCGTTCGGCAGTGAAAGCCGAAGGGCCATGTCTGGCTGGCCCTCCTGCGGATCACAGCGATATCGCCTCGCCATCTTCCGGCACCCGTACCCGATCCGCCATGCCGTACTCGGCCAGATAGTCGCGCAACTCCTTGCGTGACAGCACGGCATGATTGACCGCCTCCATGTGGCTGGCAATCAGGGTGGCCTGTGGCGCGGCCTGATAGACGGCCCGCACATCCTCCTTGCCCATGATGATGGCACCGAGCCCCGGCACCTGGGCATCGCCGCAGTTGAGGATGGCTACTTCGGGCTGGTGCTGTTGCAGAGCGTGCTCTACCTGCGCATTCCAGACCGTATCACCGGCCAGATAGAGGCATTTCTCGGAGGGGTGGGAGAAAACTACGCCGCACACTTCCCCCATGCGTTCGCCCAGTACCGCCATCAGTTGATCGCTGCCGTGCTGGCCACCGGTTTGCTGCAGGCGAATACCGGCAAATTCGGCCTGCTCGCTCAGCAGGCGCACATCTTTAAAGCCGCTGGCGCGTATGGTGTCAGCATCTTTCTGATGTTGTACAAACAGTGGCAGATGCTTGGGGATCAGGGCTCTGGCGGCGTCATCCCAGTGATCCGGGTGATCGTGGGTGACGATAACAGCATCCACATCGACAAGTTCATCGATCGGCAGCGGTAGCTCGACCAGCGGATTGCGCAGCTGGCTGTTGGCGGTGCCCTCAAAGCCGGGGAAGGCCCCTTTGGCAGATAGCATGGGGTCGATCAGAAAGCGGGTGCCGGCATAGTCGAGCAGCAGGGTGGCGTTGCGAACCTGGGTAATCTTCATGGGATGGCTCCATGTTGGTTGGTGGATATGCAACCAAGTATGGTGGATGGTTCGGCCAGCCATCAGTGGCCCACGGGTCGATTATCATCACTATCGGGCCAATAGGCTGATGATCTAAAGGTCGGCGCGGCCATTTAAAAAATCTGAAAGAATCCCCCTTGAAAGCAAAAAACTGGGCCCCTATATAGGTAACACGGCCGGAACGCTCGACAGAGGTTTCGACCATACGCCCGTCCGACAGGAGGGCAAACCATCCGTTATCGCTCATAAGAGGGTAATACTATGCGTTCTATCGACTTTTCTCCGCTCTATCGTTCTGCCATCGGTTTCGATCGTCTGGCCAATCTCATCGAGTCTGCGGCCAGCAATGGCAATGCCGGATATCCCCCCTACAACATCGAGCAGCTGGGTGACAGCGACTACCGCATCAGCATGGCGGTGGCGGGTTTTACCCAGGAAGAGCTGGAGCTGAGCTTCCAGGAAAATCTGCTGACGGTGAAGGGTAACAAGCAGGCCGAGACCGACCGCAACTATCTGTATCAGGGCATAGCCGAACGGGGTTTCGAGCGCCGCTTCCAGCTGGCCGACTATGTGCGGGTAAAAGGGGCGGACCTGAAAAACGGCTTGCTGCATATCGAGCTGGTGCGTGAAGTGCCCGAGGCGATGAAGCCGCGCAAGATCGAGATCAACGGCTGATAGCCTGAATTCACTGCGATTTTCAAATTTCCCGGGTGCCGATGACGGGCCTGTGGAGAACCAAACCTGTTGCTTGTTAGAAGGATAGGATTATGCGTAACCTCGATTTTTCTCATCTCCATTCCAATGCCGTCGGCTTCGAGCGGATGGCCCGTGAGCTGGAAGGTCTGTTCGAACAGAAGACCGCCGCTTACCCCCCTTACAACATTGAAAAGCGCGATCACGACGGCTATCGCATCACGGTCGCGGTGGCCGGTTTCGAGCGCGAAGAGCTGGAGCTGGAAACCGAAAACGGCACCCTCAAAGTGAAGGGGTGCAAGGCGGCCTCTGATGAACGCCAGTTCCTCCATCAGGGCATTGCCGAGCGCGACTTCGAGCTCGCCTTCAAGCTGAGTCAGCACGTTGAGGTGCAGGGTGCCAAGCTCGAGCATGGTCTGCTGACCATCGATCTGGCACGCGAACTGCCGGAGGCGCTCAAGCCTCGCGCCATCCCCATCGGCAAAGCCGAGCCACTGGCGCTACCAAACTAAGCCATTGGAAATGAAAAAGGCCTGCGATTGCAGGCCTTTTTGTTTTTGGCTCGCAGGTTAGTTGCTGCCGTAGAGGTCGTTGATCTCGTCCGCCAGTATGGCGATGCCACGGCGCACCAGCTCCTCGCTCTGGGAGTAGTTGAGGCGGATGCACTCCTGACTGTGGCGCCACTCGGGGTCGTCGATGCCGGGGAAGAAGTAGTGACCCGGCACTATCAGCAGGTTCTTCGCTTTCAGTCGCTCGTAAAGCTCCTGACAGTGAATGGGCAGGTCTTCGAACCAGAGCCAGAGGAAGAGGGCGCCTTCCGGCTTGTGGATGTGGAAGCGCGGATCCGGGATCGCTTCACGCAGCAGCGCTACCGCCAGCTCGGCCTTCTGCCGATAGAAGGGTTTCACTACCTGCTCGCTCAGGGCGATGATCTCGCCGCTCTCGATCATGGGGATGGTAATGGCTGGCCCCAGGCTGCCCGGCGCCAGGTTGATGATGCCGCTCAGGTTGGTGATGGCCTGGATGATCTTCTCATCGGCGATGACGATGCCGCAGCGGGTGCCCGGCAAGCCCAGCTTGGAGAGGCTCATGCAGAGGATGGTGTTGGCGTTCCAGAACGGCTTGGCTTCGCTGAAGATTATGCCCGGGAAGGGCACGCCGTAGGCGTTGTCGATCAGCAGCGGAATGCCCTTGTCGCGAGCGATCTGATCCAGGTGCTCTATCTCGTCATCGGTCAGCACGTTGCCAGTCGGGTTGGTTGGACGGGAGACACAGATCACCCCGATATCGTCGCCCACCTGCAGGCTTTCGAAATCCACATGGTATTTGAACTGGCCATCGGGCAGCTTCTCCATGGTGGGTTTGTACGCCACGAAGTAGTCATCGGTGAGGGCTGAGTCGGCGTAGCCGATATATTCAGGGGCCAGCGGGAACAGCACTTTCTTCTTGCGGCCATCGGCGAACTCGCCAGCCAGCAGGTTGAACAGGTAGAAGAAGGCATTCTGGCTGCCGTTGGTCAGAGCGATATTGCGGGCCGAAATATCCCAACCAAGCTCTTTGCTGAGCAGGGCGGCCAGCGCCTTGGTGAACCTGTCCTTGCCTTGGGGGCCGTCGTAGTTGGCCATGGCTTTGACCAGTTCACCGTTGTCGAGCAGGGTTTTGGCCTCGGCCTGAAAGCGCTCCAGCATGGCGGGGATGGGGGCCGGATTACCGCCACCCAGCATGATGGCGTCCGGATTGGTCAGCCCCTGATTGAGGTCATCCATGAGTTGGGTAATACCGGCGTGGCGAGTGAACTTCTCGCCGAACAAGGAAAATTCCATTCGGTGACGGATCCAGAGTCAGTTACGGGGATGTAGCACCATAGCTCAGTTTAAAAGCGGGTGTCGATCAAAAAAACGGGACGTTCCACGTGGAACATGGCCAAAAGTTTAAGCGTGGTTAAAAGCACCAACTGTTGGTTTTAAAATGACCGAGCAGGATGCATTTTGCGACTCATTTTGGTATCGATAGAGGGTAAATTTAAACAAAATCATCATGTTATGTATGTTTTTAGGGTTGGCACAACAATTGGAAGAGCTAGCTGGTCATCTCAACCACACCGGAGCAAACCAGATGAAAACCCTGATAGCCACCCTGATTGTGAGTGCCCTGAGCCTGAACGTGATGGCCAACGACAACCCGAGACCCGAGTTGGAGAGTGCCAAGCTGGAGCAAGATGTGCAGCGCGAGTTGCAGCAGGCATCCCATGCCGTGGTGCAGGATGCGCTGCACAACCTCAAGCCGCTGGCGCTGGATACCCTGGTGGTGGAGGCGAGTCAGGCGGTGGCGACTCACCCCGAGAGCTGAGATAGCGCAGGGGAGTCTGCCCCGTATGTTGTTTGAAGAAGCTGATGAAGGCGCTGTCGCTGGAGAACTCCAGCGCAGCGGCAATCCGGCTGATGGGCTCGCTTTCTGCCAGCAACTCCATGGCGCGCAGCAGCCGCCACTGCTGACGCCATGCCTGATAGCTCATGCCGGTCTCCCGTATGAAGATGCGGCCAATGGTCTTGTCACTGGCACCCACCCGTTCGGCCAGCCGGTTGAGCCGATCGGGCAGGGCATCTCCCCGTTTCAACTGCTGTAGCCAGCCGCCCAGTCTGGGATCTGTCGGTAGCGGCAACTGCCACGATTCTCGCGGCGCCAGCCCCAACTCCTCCATAAACAGCGCCACTGTTCGCTGCTGCTCTGCTTGCGGTTTGTCCCACGGCCAGAACGCCATCCGCTCGATCAGTTCGTGCAGCAGCGGATTGACCGCCAGCACCTCCACCGTGCCGGGCAACTCGGGGTACGGCTGGAAATAGAGGGAGCGGTAGGCCACCACACCACGCATCAATATCCGGTGGGCGGTGCCCGCCGGCAGCCAGGCGGCGCGGGTGGGCGGCAGCAGGCAGACCCGACCTTCCAGCTCCATGGTCATGCAGCCGGATTGGGCAAACAGCAGCTGATGGCGTTTATGCTGATGCAGGCCCGAGTCGTGCCAACCGAGCGCGGAGGCAATGCCGATCACGCTGCCCGTCAGCTGATCAGGGTCAAAAGGGTGATCGGGAAGAATAAAGGCCATATGTCCGATTTTTGATGTTTATAGTCCTGCTTATTGTAATCAGACAATCGGCATCTCTCTAGAATGGCGACCTCTTGTGAAGGAGGTTTGTCATGAACAACAAGTTGCCACCGCTCTGGCTGGTGGTGGGATTGATGATGTTTCCCCAGATCGTGGAGACCATCTACAGCCCGGTACTGACCCAGATCGCTACCCAGTTTCGGGTGAGCGACGGACAGGCATCCCAGACCTTGTCGGTCTATTTTCTGGCGTTTGCGGTGGGGGTGGTCTGCTGGGGACGGCTCTGCGATCTGATCGGGCGGCGTCCCGCCATGCTGGCGGGTCTGCTCACCTATGGCGTTGGCACCTTGCTGGCGTTTTTGGCCAACCAGTTTGAAACCCTGTTACTGGCCCGGGTCATCTCGGCCTTTGGCGCTGCAGTGGGATCTGTGGTGACCCAGACCATGCTGCGCGACTGCTATCAGGGGAGCGAGCTGGCGCGGGTCTTCTCGGTGATGGGCATAGCGCTCTCCCTGAGCCCGGTGTTGGGGCTGGTGAGCGGCGGCTTGTTGGCCGAGCAGTTTGGCTATCTCGGTGTCTTCAGTGGCTTGCTGTTGCTGGCCCTGATACTGGGGGGGATCGCCCGTTGGCGGTTGCCGGAAACCCGTCCTGTGATAACCACTCGGGTTGCCCTCTGGCCATTGGCGTGTCGCATGGTGCGGGATGGCGGACTATGGTGCTGCGCTGTGCTGGTCGCCCTGTTCAATACCATGCTGTTTGGTTACTACAGCCTGGCCCCCTTCCTGTTTGCCGAATTGGGATTGAGTGCCCGTGAGTTTGGCTATTCCGGCCTGGTGTTGGCGCTGGCGACTCTGATCGGCAGCCTGCTGAACAAGCATCTGCTGGGGAGAGGTTGGCAGCCGTCATCTCTGGTCAGGCTGGCTTGTGTGCTGGCGCTGGTTGCTGGGCTGCTGGTCTGGGCGAGTCAGGATTCGCTTTGGTTCCTGCTGCCCATGATGGGCGTCGTGGTGGCTTTTGGGATTGCCATCCCCAATGTGTTGAGTCAGGCCTTGCTGGGCTATCGGGAGGTAGCAGGCAGCGCCGGTGCTCTGTTCGGGCTGGCCTACTACCTGCTGCTCAGCCTGGGATTGGCGCTGGCGGCCACTTTGCAGGATCTGGGTATGCTGCTCCTTGGCTGTGGCCTGGTGGCCGTACTGTGCAGCGGACGGCGTTCCACGTGAAACATCAGTTACCAATAAAACGGTAGCCGATGCCAGATTCGGTTTCGATCAGACGGGGTTGTTGGGGATTATCCCCCAGTTTCTTGCGCAGGCTGGCGATAACGATGCGCAGGTAGTGGGTATCTTCCTTGTGGCTCGGTCCCCAGATGTCGTTGAGCAGCTGGGTTTGCATCACCAGCTTGCCGGGGTGGCACACCAGCGCCTGCAGCAGGGCGAACTCCTTGCGAGAGAGGGGGATCTCTTCATCCTTCATGGTCACTTTGTGGCTGCTGGCGTCCAGGGTCAGGCCGCATTGGGGGAAGTGGCGACATTCACCGCTGCTGACCCCGACTCGCTGGCGCAGCAAGACGCGGATGCGGGCCATCATCTCCCCAATGCCGAACGGCTTGCTCATGTAGTCGTTGGCGCCTGCGTCCAGCAGCCGTACCTTCTCCTGCTCCGAATCCCGCGCCGACAGCACCAGTACCGGGTGCTGATGGTGCTCACGAATCGTCTGCAGAATCTGGATGCCGTCTCCGTCCGGCAGGCCGAGATCCAGGATCACCAGATCGGGATTGAGGTGGCGATATTGCTCCAGTCCCTCATTGACGCCCACCGCCTCGCTGACCTGATGCCCCTCGGCGATCAGACTGATCCGCAGAAAGCGGCGGATTGCCGCTTCATCATCAATGACCAGGATATGAGCCATCTAGCCTCCAGAGGCGAATGTTGGGTAGGGAACATATGATGGCAGAATGAACTCGCTACAGCCCTTATGACAAAGGATGGGATCCATCATACCTCCGGTGAGTTGAGGGTGAGCGACAGGGAGATGCGCATGCAGGTGCCGTTGCCATTGGGGCCGGAAAACGCCCAGATGCGACCGCCATGAGCCTCTATCATAGCGCGGGAAATGGCGAGGCCAAGCCCGGTGCCGCGACTGCCGCAATCACCGACTGGCTGGGTGTAGAAGAGATTGAAGATCTTGTCCCGATCCGACTCGGCGATGCCGACCCCGATGTCGATGATATCGATGATGAGATCCGGGTCCGCCAGCATTACCTTGAACTCGATGGGCGTGCCGGCTGGCGAGTAGCGGGAGGCGTTATCGAAGATATTGACCAGCACCTGCTCGATCAGGGCGCCGTGCACATAGAGCTGGGGGATCTGCTGATCGAAGTGCACCAGCAGTTTGTGCTGGCGCCAGGAGGAGTCCAACCGCTTGCGGGCACTCTCCACCAGATCTGCCAGGTCGACCCAGTCCCGTTTCAACTGGAAGTCCGGCGAACCTATGCGGGTCATGTCCAGCAGGTTCTGCACATAGCTGTGCAGGCGGCGCGCCTCGTCCTGCACCGAATGGAGCAGTTCGCTGCGATCCTCTGCGCTTATCCGATCACCGTATTCCAGTAGGGTGCTGCCAGCCCCCATGATGGTTGCCAGCGGCGTCTTCAGATCGTGGGAAACCGACGAGAGCAGGGCTGCGCGCATCCGATCCGTCTCTGCCTGCAGCTGGCTGTCGGCCAGCCGTTCGTTGAGGTCGATCCGTGCCAGGGCGGCGCGGATGTCGGTGAGCAGGGCCTGCAACTGGTGTTCAGCCGAAGAGGCGAGCGGATTGACCAGCCGGATGCCGAGTACCAGATCATCGGTGAGATGGTGATATTGCGCCTCGGCGGCATTGAGGGTGGCTGTGTGGGCACCCGCGCTCTGCTTCTGGGCCAGGCACCAGTCGATGGCCGCCTTGTCGGTCTGTCCGGGTCTGTGCTGAGCCGATCCCGCCCTGTGCTGATAATCCTGATCGAGGGCAAAGACGGGTTGGATCAAGGCCAGCGAAATGGCCTGGGTGCCTTGCCTGAGCACCTCTTCCGGGCTGCTGGCGGTGGCCAGTCCCTGACTGAGGGAGAGCAGGGCGTTGCCGAGCTGCTGAGTCTCGCGCAGGCCGATCAGCTGTTGCCGCTGGCGGGAGGCGAGTCGTCCCGCCGTCATGCCGACGATAAGCAGCACAAACAGGGTGAGCAGATCGCTGTGGCTGGCCACGCTCAGGGAGAAGTAGGGGGCAGTGAACAACAGATTGTGAGCGACGAAGCCCAGTACGGCCGCCAGTATGGCGGGCACCAGGCTGGTGGTGAGCGCCGTCGCCAGCACCCCCAGCACGAACAGCAGGGGCAGGGACGCGGGCGGCGGCCAGTGGGAGAGTCCCCAGGCGGTGGCCGAGGTCACCGCCATGATG
>NZ_CAWNYS010000054.1:0-894 GCF_963878295.1 Aeromonas sp. HMWF014
ACTCCGGGCCACGTCAATCCTATGCTGGCGGTGGCCCGCCTGCTGGTGGGGGAGGGGCACAGGGTGCTGATGCTGTGCGGCGCCCTGTTCGAAAAAGGGATCCGGCAGAGCGGCGCTGAATTTGTGCCCTTCGCTCCCGAGGTGGATTTTGACTATCGGGCGCTGGAGCAGCACTTCCCCGAGCGGGCCGAGTTGAGCGGTACTGCCCAGATGGCGCTGGCGCTAAAGCGCTTCTTCGCCGCGCCCATCCCGCAGCACGACAGCCGGTTGCGGGCGCTGATCGCTGAAGAGGAGGTGGATCTGCTGCTGGTGGAGAACGGCTTCTACGGCGTTTTGCCGCTGTTGCAGCAGGTGCGCAGCCAGCGCCTTCCCATCCTGATGCTGGGGGTGAACCCCGTCTCTTTCTCGAGCCCGGATGCCATTTTCTACGGCCCGCGCATCGCCCCCGAGCTGCGCCGCTCCCTTGGCGAGCTGCCGTGGCTGGATGAACAGACCCGGCGACTGCAGGCCGACGTGCAGCAGAGCTTCGATACCGCCTTGGCCGAGGCTGGGGCACCGGCGCTGGGGGCTCCCTTCACCGATGTGATGGTGACGGCGCCGGATGCGTTCCTGCAGCTCTCCTGCGCTGGCTTTGAATATGATCGGCCGGAGCTTGAGGGGGTGATCCGTTATATCGGTCCCCTGTTGCCCCCCCGGCTTGAGTCGGTCTCGCCGCCCTGGTGGGGGCAACTGGATGAACGGCCGCTGGTCATCGTCAGCCAGGGCACGCTGGCCAATGTGGATCTGGGGCAACTGCTGCTGCCGGCCATGCAGGGGCTGGCCGGTGATGCGTTGCAACTGCTGTTGACCACGGGCGGTCGGGATCCGGCGTTGCTGGGTCGATCCATCCCCGCC
>NZ_CAWNYS010000054.1:904-7541 GCF_963878295.1 Aeromonas sp. HMWF014
CAGGTGAGGACAAGGCAGAGGTGGCTACCCGGGTGGCGTGGAGTGGCGTGGGCATCAATCTGCACTGCAACGAGCCGACGGCAGAGGCCGTGGCCACCGCGGTGCGCAAGGTGGTACACGAACCGCGCTATCGGTCACGGGCGTGCCTGCTGGCCGACGAGATGGGGAGGCTGGATGCCAGGGCCGCCATCGCCGAGGCAGTGACGACCCTGCTCGCCAGCACTCGATAGTAGAGGGGGGGGGGAGCGGGTCTCCCTTTTTGTCCTGCTTCTGCTAAGTTTGCGGTTGTTAGCCGGCTTGTCATGCAAAGAGCAGGTGCCAGCGGCGATGGATACACTTTTTCATGTAAAAAGAGCCATCCCGACGTTGAATTCTTGGCCGACTCAGGAAAGAATGCGCGTTCGGTTATCGACCTCGGGCGCAGAGTGACTCGTCACAGGCCGGACCGAGGATGACACGGCCCCCGGCCAACTTGGTACAGGAAACCACACAGGAATTTTATGACTCCCCTTCGCACTGCCGCTTTGGCCCTTTTATGTACTCTGACGCTGGTCAGCCATCAGGCCGCCGCCGTTGAATACACACTGCCCGCGGCCAACAGCCGCCTGATCGGTGAGAACCTGGAATATGTGGTGCCTGCGGACAACCGTCCGCTGGAGCAGATCGCCGCCGACTTCCAGTTGGGCCTGACCAACATCATGGAAGCCAACCCGGGCGTAGACCCCTATCTGCCGACACCGGGCAGCAAGCTGATCATCCCCCATCAGCTGATCCTGCCGAATGCGCCCCGTGAAGGGATCGTCATCAACGTGGCCGAGATGCGCCTCTACTACTACCCCAAGGGCAAGAACGTGGTGGAAGTGCTGCCCATCGGCATTGGCCAGCTGGGTGTGAATACGCCGGAAAACTGGATCACCAAGGTTGAGCGCAAGCGTGCCAACCCGACCTGGACCCCGACCGAGAACATCCGTCGCCGCTATGCCGCCCAGGGCAAAACACTGCCTGCGGTCTGGCCGGCTGGCCCGGACAACCCCATGGGTCTGCACGCCCTCTATATCGGCAACCTGTATGCCATCCACGGTACCAATGCTACTTTCGGCATAGGTCTGCGAGTGAGCAGCGGCTGTGTGCGTCTGCGCGCCGACGACATCAAGTACCTGTTCGACCATGTGCCGGTCGGTACCCGTGTCCAGTTCGTCAACCAGCCAGTCAAGTTCACGGTCGAGCCGGATGGCGGTCGCTACATAGAAGTCCATGAGCCGCTGTCGCGCAATGAGGAGGAGTTCAATTCCACCGCCTCCGTACCGTTGCCCATGACTCCGGCTATTACCCGCTTCATCGCCCACATGGAAAGCGACTCCAATGTGGTCAAGCAGGTGCTGGAGCAGCGTTCCGGTATGCCGACACGTCTCAATCCCTGAGCCTGATGGCTGGAATCCGAGACTCGATAATAACAACGGCGACCTGATGGTCGCCGTTGTGGTTTCTGGCATTGGTGAGCACTATTCGTGGCTGATGGTGATCACCGCCATGGTATGGTGCGGATCAATCCATCGATAGGAAGCCTGGCTGGTGGCGAGACGCAGTGGCGACTGCTTTGCCAACTGCTGCAGATTGAGTGTCTCTGTGGTTTGCTTGGGGCCCGAGAGGCAGGTGACCTGCATTTGCTCCTCCTGCTGGTTGATGCGGCAGGCATCCTCCACGATGGCGCCGCTAAAGGTGATGCGCCCTGTGCTGCTTGCCGAAGTGGCCTGTGCCATCGATATGCCCAGTGTGGCGAGGGTGAGCGCCACTGCGATTGTCTTCATGCAGACCTCCAGATTGTCTTGCACTTGGGTAGGAAACCGCGTGTTCATTGCCTTGCATTGTCAGTATCGACGGTGTCTGGCTGGGCGTGGTGATTATTTGACCATTCGTCGTTAAGCTCGGAGCCAAAGGTCAGAATAAAAAAGAGGGCAACCCCAGGGGTTGCCCTCTTGCTATTCATCACGAGGAAAGCGCGGTTTTCTCTTTATATGCGGGGGTTACTTACCCGCAATGTTCAAACCACCGAAACGAATGAGCGGGGCATAGAAGCCCTTGCCATCGTCGTGGTGCAGCAGGTCGCCGACCGCTTCGAGCTCGCCGAGCAGGTGGTAGAAGTTGCCTGCGACCGTGATGCCGCGCACAGGCTGGATGCGAACGCCATCCCGACACAGGAACCCTGACGCCCCGAACGAGAAGTCGCCACTCACCGCATCGGCGCCCGAATGCAGGCCATCCAGCTTGACCAGTTCCAGATACTCGCCGGTTTTGACCTCGGCTTCGCTGTGGGGGCCTGTGCCAAATACCAGATGGCGCGCCGTCACATCCAGCGCACCGCGGGCACTGCGTGCGGCCGAGCCGTTGCTGGCCAGGCCGAAGTGGTGAGCGGTGGCGCTGTTGTGGAGCAGCGTCTTGAGCTCCCCCTCGCCAATGAGCAACAGATCCGAGGTGGGGGCCCCTTCACCGTCAAATGCCTTGATGTTCATGCCGCCCGGCATATAGGCCCGGCTCTCCAGAGTGAGCCAGCGGGAGGCCACGCTTTGGCCCAGCTTGCTGCGCCAGGGGTTGATCCCCTGCTGGGCCCACTTGCCCGACAGCGCCGCCTGGAAGCAGCCAAACAGGCTGGCGAAGCAGTTGGTGCTGAAGAGGGCGCTGTAGTGACCGCTCGGCACGGCTTCCCCCAGCAGCAGGCAGTCGGCCACGGCATGGATCTGCGCTATGAGGGCCTGGCTGTCGAGCTCGTCAAAGCGGCGGCCATATTGCCCCTGTGAGTGCATGGACTGGCGGCCAGAGCGCTCGATCAGCGCCGAGGTGTAGCAGCCGACGCTGAATTCACTGTGCTGGCAGAGACTGCCCAGACTGTTGGCGAGCCAGAGCTGACTCTCTCCTTCGAAGACGCTGTTATAAGGCGCGCCTGTGACATCCGGCAGGGCCAGCATGTCCGCCTCGAGGCGCAGGGCAAGGGCGATCTTCTCTTCCGCTGCCGTGGTATCGGGCTGGTTGATCTCGGCGCACTGCGTGCTGAGCAGGCTGCCGCTGACCCGGATGGCCTGATCCGCATCCACCTTGGCGAAGCGGCTGGCATCCAGCGCATCCTGCAACATGGCATCCAGTGCCGGCTCATCCAGGGATTCCGAGTAGGCGATGCCGACCCGGCCATCCTTGATGAGGCGGATGCCGAGCTGCTGGCTGCTGGTGGCCTTGTATTCACCCAACTCGCCCTTGTCGGCCTTGAGGGAGAAAGCTTTGTCCCGATTGGCGATGATGTCCGCCTCGGCATTGAGATCGGCGACCTTGTCCAGCAGGCGGGTGAGCAGCGTATTCATATCGAGTTGGCTCATCAGGCGTTCCCTCCGACCAGGATATGGTCGACCTTGAGTGGTGGCTGGCCGACGGATGCCGGGATCGAGCCGGAGACCGAGCCGCACATGCCGGCAGAGAGGGCGAGATCGCGGCCCACCATGGAGATCTCTTTGAGCACTTGTGGGCCCGTACCGATCAGGGTCGCCGACTTGAGCGGGCGAGTTACCTTGCCGCGCTCTATGAGGTAGGCCTCCTGCACGTTGAAGTTGAACTCGCCTGTGCCCGGCTGCACCGAGCCGCCGCCCATCCGCTTGGCATAGATGCCGTAATCCACCGTGGCCAGCATCTCCTCCAGGCTGTGGTTGCCCGCTTCGATATAGGTGTTGCGCATACGCGAGGCCGGGGCGAAGCGATAGGATTCGCGCCGTCCCGAGCCGGTGCGGGCATAGCCAGTCTTGAGCGCCCCCATGCGGTCGACCAGAAAGCCGGTCAGCACGCCATCCTTGATGAGTTGGGTGTGCTGGGCCGCCATCCCCTCGTCATCGACGTTGATGGAGCCCCAGGCATTGCCCTGCAAGCCTTCGTCCACCGCGTTGACCACGGGGTTGGCGATAAGCTGGCCCATCTTGTCGTGGAATACCGAGGCCTTCTTGGCGACCGAGGTGGTCTCCAGCAGGTGGCCGCACGCCTCGTGGAAGATGACGCCGCCAAAGCCGCTCTCCATGATGACCGGCAGGGTGCCGCTCGGGCAGGGGGCTGCGCCGAGTTTTACCAGCGCCTGACGGGTGGCGGTGAGGGCCAGCTCGCGCGGGTCTATGAGGGCCGCATGTTCCCAGCCCATCATGGCACCGGGGGCCTCATAGCCCACGCTCTGCTCGCTCCCTTCCATGGCGATGGTCTGGGCCATGATGCGGTTGTAGTGGCGACGATCGGCCACTTGCAGCCCTTCGCTGTTGAAGATCTCCACCTCCTGCTCCCAGCCCAGGGCATTGCCCGAAAACTGGCTTACCTTGGTGCTCTCGGCGCGGGCGGCAGCATCCATGGCATGCAGATAGGCAATCTTCTGCTCCAGTAGTTTGTCAGCACCGAGTGGCAGGGTAACCGGATTGCGGTCTGTGAAACGGGTGAAGTCGAAGGCGGTGGCGGTCACCACTGGGTCGCGTCTGTCTTTGGCCGCCAGCAGGGTGACGATGCGCAGCAGCTCGTTGCGTTCGGCCAGGTTGGTGTAGCCGTAGAGCACCTTGTGGCCGTAGCACAGGCGCACGCCTATGCCGAAATCGAGGCCGCCGCTGATATTTTCTATCTGGCTGGAGAGCAGGCTGAGCTGGCTGCGGCGCTTGCGCTCCACAAACAGCTCGGCGAAGTCGGCACCCAGCGCCAGCGCGTGATCGAGCACGTCGCGGGCG
This sequence comes from Aeromonas sp. HMWF014, assembly GCF_963878295.1. Taxonomy (NCBI): domain Bacteria; kingdom Pseudomonadati; phylum Pseudomonadota; class Gammaproteobacteria; order Aeromonadales; family Aeromonadaceae; genus Aeromonas; species Aeromonas sp. HMWF014. The sequence goes on from NZ_CAWNYS010000054.1 coordinate 5,638, forward strand.
ATGGCGGGGGCCAACAGGGAAAATGAGGTCATAGAATATCCTTTTCTGGTCTGTTTCCTGTTTGCTTCCGACACCCGTCTGATTGTGTTATGGGGTGTCGATTGCATTGTTGCAGACCAGCACAAAAAAGTCGCTACAGCGTCATGCGATGATACCGATTGAGAAAATCGGTGCGATAACTGCGCCCGGCAGCCCAGATCCTGGCCGCCGGCAGGGAAGATGAACGCAGCAGTGGACCTTGTTTAATCGCTGGTCGCCCAGGGGGCCAGGTGCAGCTTGCTCCGATCGCATCGGTTGGCGTCACATCCGGGCGAGATCAGAGCAGCTCGTGGATCTCGCCGAGGATCTGGTCGACCCACTGTTCGATGCGGGATTCGGTCTGGTCGTACTGGTTGGCGTCGTCAAGGGCCAGCCCGACGAAGTGACGGCCATCGTCGATCAGCGCCTTGGAGGCGTCGAACTCGTACCCCTCGCTGGGCCAGTAACCCACCAGCTTGACCCCCTTGGGCACCAGCTGATCGTGCAGGAGGCCCAGGGCATCCTGATACCATTCGCCATAGCCCAGCTGATCACCCAGGCCGAACAGGGCTATGATGCGCCCCTCCAGATGGACATCCTTGATGTCCTCCCAGCGGGATTCCCAATCTTCCTGCAGTTCGCCAAAGTCCCAGGTGGAGATGCCGAGGATCAGGATGTCGTACTCCTGCATGCGGACAAGGGGCACATCCTTGATGTTGTGGAGATCGACCAGCTCCGGGCCTATGAGAGCGCGGATCTTCTCGGCGGCCATCTCGGTGTAACAGGTGGTGGAACCGTAAAACAAACCTATCTTCATCGCACTGTCCTTACCGTAAAACAGATAGCTCTTTATCCTGGCGGCGCGTGGGGCTGGCGCGCGCAGAGGCTGCAGGGAGGGGCGCCAGTTTAACAGATTGCCCGCCACCCTTCACGGGGCAAGCGTGGTGAAGGCCTCATCAGATCCCGCTGTCGCCCAGCGCCGGGCGCGCTACAATGGGCCACCGTTTGCCCAAGACCCAGTACCATGACCAAGCCTGCGCCTGCCGTGCACAATCATCCCCTGATCGAACCTTTCCTCGATGCCCTCTGGCTGGAGCGGGGGCTGTCTGACAACACTGTCAGCTCCTATCGCAGCGATCTGGAAAAATTTGCCCTCTGGCTCGATGAGCAGGGCAGCTCCCTTCTGCTGGCCGGGATGGATGAGATCCAGCACTACCTCGCCTGGCGGGTGGATCACCAGTTTGCCGCCAGCAGCACGGCCCGCTTTCTGTCTGCCCTGCGTCGCTTTTACCAGTATCTGAACCGCGAAAAGCTGCGCAGTGATGACCCGACCGTGCTGCTGGAGGGCCCCAAGCAGCCCAAGAAGCTTCCCTCCGATCTCAGTGAAGGGGAGGTGGAGGCGCTGCTGCAAGCGCCGTTGGTGGAGGATCCGCTGGAGCTGCGTGACAAGGCGATGCTGGAGCTGCTCTACGCCACCGGACTGCGGGTCTCCGAGCTGGTGGGGCTCACCGCCGAGCATGTCAGCCTGCGTCAGGGGCTGGTGCGGGTGGTGGGCAAGGGCAACAAGGAGCGGCTGGTGCCCATGGGGGAGGAGGCGATCCACTGGCTGGAGCGTTACTACCGTGAGGCCCGCACCCTGCTGCTGGGGGGCACCAGCTCGGATGTGGTGTTTCCCTCCAGGCTGGCCCGCATGATGACCCGGCAGACCTTCTGGCATCGCATCAAGCTCTATGCCCTGCGCGCCGGGATCCATGGCGAGCTCTCCCCCCCTACCTTGCGCCACGCTTTTGCCACCCATCTGCTCAACCATGGCGCCGATCTGCGGGTGGTACAGATGCTGCTGGGCCATGCGGATCTCTCCACCACCCAGATCTACACCCATGTGG
>NZ_CAWNYS010000055.1:0-1564 GCF_963878295.1 Aeromonas sp. HMWF014
ATGAGGCGCTGGGGCGCCCCATGCAACACGTAATTGGGACATAGCCTTTTGCTAGCTATCAGATGCGGTGGTGCTCAAGCGTTTGGCAGGTCGCTGCGTAGCAGGGCGTAGTGCCGCAGGGAGATAAACTGCTCCCCCTTCCGCTCGCATTCCCGAGCCGTCCCTTCGTAGCGAAAGCCGGCCCGCTCGAGCAGGCGGGCAGAGGGGAAGTTTGGCTCCTCCACCACCGCCAGCAAGCGGTGCAGCTCGGTGGTGTGGTAGATGAGATCCAGAAACTGCCGCAATGCCGTCTGCATGATCCCCTGGCCCCAGTGCTCGGGATAGAGCCAGTAGCCGAGTTCGGCCCGCTTGTGCAGCGGGTCGGCATCGTTGTAGCCGATGGCCCCCAGGGGGACGCCGTTTCGCTGGCAGCGGATCAGGAACCAGGCCCCGCTCTGGCACTGCGCTATCTCGGCGTACCAGCGCATCTGGGCCTGGCATGCCTCCATGCTGTCATAGCTGATACCGTAATAGGCGATGACCCTGGGATCTGACAGTGCGCGGTAGATGTGGGGCAAGTCGGCCTCCGTGACGGGGTCGAGTCTGATATCGGGTTGTGGTGGTGAAGACATCATATGCTCCTTGCGGCCAGCCGTGGCTGGCCGCGTGAGTGGAGTAAAAGGGCGGGATAACAGCGCGGATCACGGCTGGGCTCACGGTTCGGAAAGACCCAGCAAACCGGCAAGCCTTTCGATCTCATCGCGCCACTCTTGCTGCAGCCGCAGGGTTTGATGTTTGGGCTTGCGGGCGAGATCGGCGGCAAGCAGGGCATCCAGCTCGTACCAGCGTGCCAGCAGCGCCTCATCATCGTGCTCCGGCATGGGATCTTCCCTCCCGGCGTCATTGGCCTGGGCGTCGGCGGCGGGCCGATCTGGCGCATCGCCGAGCAGCTCGGCATAGGCCCGCTCGGCGCTGTGGGCCTCGTGGATCCGACCCTCCCTGATCACCCAGAAGCGGTTGCAGCTGCGCTCGATCAGATCCCGGTCGTGGGAGACAAGCAGCACGCCACCAGCAAAGCCGGTTAGCGCCTCGGCCAGCTCCTCCTTTCCTGCCAGGTCCAGATGGTTGGTGGGTTCATCGAGCCAGAGCAGATGGTGACTCGCCAGTGACAGGGCGAGGAACAGCAGTCTGGCCCGCTCGCCCCCGCTCAGGGTCGCGACTCGCTGACCGTGACGGGAGTAGGGGAAGCCCGCACGGATCAGGGCCTGGCGCAGCGTCACCTCCGGCAATGGTGCCAGTGGATAGAGGGCATCGGTCAGGGTGGCGTCGCCGTCCAACTGCTGCAGGGACTGATCGTAATAGGCGATGCTGGCGCCAGGGTGGCGATACCAGCCCTCGGCCGGTTGTTGAGCGCGCACCTCGCCCCAGCACTGACGCAGCAGGGAAGACTTGCCCGTGCCGTTGGCACCGAGCAGGGCGACCCGGTCGCCAGCACGCAGCCAGAGATCCTCGGCTCGCAGCAGCGGCGGCAAGCCGGGGGCGGGGTGCACGTCGAGGTCTTCCAGCCGAAGCAGGGCATCGGCGG
>NZ_CAWNYS010000056.1:0-6695 GCF_963878295.1 Aeromonas sp. HMWF014
GACCGGCAATGGCGTGCCGCTCTATACCCAATATCCGTCGTCCGGTATCTCGTCCGGTGCGTTCCAGAGCGGCAACTTCAACAAAGGCAGCTTCGGGATCAACAATAGCCTGACCGACAGCACCGCCAGCCAGGATCAAGTGGTTGGCGGCAATGGCAACGACTACATCGTCAGTGTGAAGGGCGGCGGCGACTACTTCGTCGGTGGTCTGGGCAATGACGTACTGGTCGGTGGCAATTCTGTCTCGGGCGATACGCTCGATGGCGGCGTGGGTAACGATATTCTGGTCGCCGGACTGGGTGGTGACACCCTGTATGGCGGTGCCGGTACCGATCTCGCCGTGCTGATGGGCTCGCGTGCCAACTATGTCATCGAGCGCAGAAGTGATGGTGGCTTCAACTTCCTGGTGAAGGAGAATGGCACCACCATCAGCAAGTCGCTCTACGATATCGAGCTGGTTCAGTTTGATGACGGTATCTACCAGTTCGATCAGACCGATGGCACCCTGACGGCAGTACAGCCCAGCGTGGTGGATTATCCCCTCGAGATCAGTGCTTCCCTTACCGATCGGGATGGCAGTGAACAGCTCGACAGCCTGGTGCTGAGCGGCATGCCCAGTGGTGCGACCTTGTATCAGGGCGGCACTGTGTTGGGCACCGTTGGTGCGGATGGCAAGCTGACGCTCACCGGCCTCTGGAACCAGAGCGCACTGGACGTCAAGCTGACCGGTCTGACCCTGCGGGTGCCGGGCAGCAATGCGGGTCAGTTTGACCTCAAGGTGGAGGCCATCGCCAAGGAGGTGGTGACCGACCAGGCCAGCAGCGCATCGGATCAGGATTCGATCCGCATGAGCTACTTCCTCTCCACAGAAGGGGAGCCGGGCGATCAAAACCGTGTTTACGGCAGCGAGCACAATATCGTGGTCGGCGACCTGGACGGCAGCGTGGTGTTGCCAGGCCAGAACTATAACATCGCCTTTATGGTCGACAGCTCGGGCAGTATCGGCTCCAGCGCCATGGCAACCATGCAAACCCAGCTGAGCCAGGTGTTTGCGACCCTCAAGGCCAGTGCGGGCACAGAAGGGGCTGGTAAGGTCAACATCTTCTTGGTGGACTTTGACTCCAAAGCCAACAAGTCGATTAGTGTAGACCTCAAGGATCCCAATGCCTTGACCAAGTTGCAGTCCATCATCAACAGCATGGATGGCCGCAGTGGCACAACTAACTATGAGGATGCACTCAAGACTACTTCCAACTGGTTCAACAGCGACACCGCTAAAAACAACGCCAATGCGAAGAACTTGGCGTACTTCATTACCGATGGTGCGCCCAATACCTATTACAGCAATGAAGATACCAACCCTATCGTTAATACGAAGACCAATGAGCGTCTCGATTCGTTTGTCAACGTCAACAACTATGTGCCGGGTGAAACCTTCTACGCCAATATAGGTGGTACCGATAGGGTGTTGATCGATGCCAATGGCATGGTTCAACGGTGGGCGCTAAACAGCAGTAACAATTGGATTTCGACGTCCATCGGTGCTTTGAAGGCGCAAGGGGATGGTACCTTCGAGATTTCTTCATCCTCTTCCAACAGTTCCGCATTGCAAAATGCGCAGGCTGTGTTGCCGCTTCTTCTTGCCAATAATGTCACGCTGGAGGCTATCGGCATCGGCAGCAACGTTTCCATCGATACTCTTAAGTTGTTTGATAGTGACAAGATCGTGCAATCCAACGTGTCTGCCAACGATCTGGCCAACGCCATCCTGGGTACTTCCGTCAACAACCTGCCGGGCAGTGACAGGATCGATGGTGGTGCCGGTGACGATATCCTGTTCGGTGATGCGGTTCACTTCGCGGGCATCAACGGAGAAGGCTACGCGGCCATCAAGCAGTACGTGGCCGGCAAGCTGAGTGCCGGTTCGGTGACCGATGCCCAGGTTCATGACTACATCACGGATCACGCCAGCGAGTTCGATCAGTCCTCCACCAATGACAAGGCGGATGTGCTGATTGGCGGAGAAGGCAACGATATCCTGTTTGGTCAGGGTGGTGACGACTTCCTGTTCGGTGGTGCCGGCAACGACATTCTGTTCGGCGGTAGCGGCAACGATACCCTGTATGGTGAGAGCGGCAACGATACCCTGTACGGCGGTAGCGGCAACGATACCCTGTATGGTGGTGCCGGCAACGACACCCTGAGTGGCGGTCTGGGCAACGACATCCTGGTCGGTGGTCTGGGCAACGACATCCTCAAGGGGGATGCGGGGGCCGATATCTTCACCTGGCAGCAGGGGGATACCACGGCAGGCTCCATCGCCAAGGATTACGTGGTTGACTTCTCCAAAGCCGAGGGTGACAAGCTGGATCTGAGCGATCTGCTGGATCACGATGGTTCCCGCAACCAGAACGATCTGAAGAGCCTGCTCTCTGTGTTCCAGGACAGCGAGGGTGTGCATCTGCAGGTCAAGGAGACCAGCACGGCTTCGGTGACTCAGGAGATAGTGCTGATGAACCACACGTTCGACAGTCTCACCGGCAGCGCGGCGTCCACCTCTTCTCAGGTGATCGACTACATGCTGAGCAACAATCTGCTGGATATCGACAAGTAATCCCGTCAGGGCAGGGCAACAAGCGGCAGAGCAATCTGCCGCTTTTTTTGTGTCTGGCCATGGTGGGACTGATGGCTGGGGTTTGCCACGGATATCAAGGATGTGGCTCACACAGGCAAGCCGGGGTGCGATCGAGTGGCCAGTTTGCTATTGATAAGTGTGCAGATAGCCCGGCCTTGAGCCGAATCTCGCTTTTTTTCATCAAGTTCCGTCATCATCTTGCCGACATAGGATAAGAATACGGGTCGTGTTGGGATTCTGACCCTTCTATACTATGGCGAGACTTGGAAAACGGACGTAAGGGCTTTATATGGCGAGCATATTGGATTCAGTGGATCAACGTACCCAGCTGGTAGGGGAGAACCGTCTGGAGTTGTTGATGTTCCGTTTAGGATCCCGACAGCTGTTTGCTATCAACGTCTTCAAGGTGCGGGAAGTGGTCAAGCTGCCCCATCTCAACAAGATGCCGGGGGCGCACCATAACATCAGCGGGGTGGCCAACATCCGTGGTACCTCGATCCCGGTGATCGACCTGCGCAGCGCCATCGGCATGCGCGCTATGCCTATCGACAGCGAGTCCAACCTCATCATCACGGAGTACAACCGCACCATTCAGGGTTTCCTGGTGGGGCAGGTGGCCCATATCGTCAACATGACCTGGAAGGACATACTGCCGCCACCGCGCTCCGCCGGGCGGGCCAACTACCTGACCGCCATCACCCGCATTCCCGAAGATGGTGTCGACCAGATCGTCGAGATCATCGACGTGGAGAAGGTGCTGGCCGAGATCATCACCTACGACATCCGTATCTCTGAAGAGGTGTTGGATCGGGAGATACTGCCCGAAATGCATGGCCGCAAGGTGCTCATCGTCGATGACTCCAGCACTGCCCGCAATCTGGTGCGGGAAACCCTGGCCCAACTGGGTCTTGAGGTAATCGAGTGCCAGGATGGTCTGCAGGCGCTCAATCTGCTCAAGGGGTGGTGCGATGCGGGCAAGAAGGTGACCGACGAGATCCTGTTGATGATCACGGATGCGGAGATGCCGGAGATGGATGGCTACCGCCTGACCCACGAGATCCGCAGTGATGCCCGCATGTCCGATCTCTTCATCACGCTCAATACTTCTCTGAGTGGCAACTTCAACGAGGCCATGGTCAAGAAGGTGGGGTGTGACCGCTTCATCTCCAAATTCCAGCCAGACCTGCTGGTCGGGGTGGCTCAGGAGCGGTTGCGCCAGATACTGGAACGCTGATGGTCATGGAAACAAAGATCCCGCCTCGGCGGGATCTTTGTTTTGGGCCGGCAGGGCACTCTTCTGCGTATGGCTATTGGGGCGTTATTGGGTCAGCAGGGGCTCGATAAAGCTGGCGACCCGGTCGCGGATCAGCGGCTGGGCAGCGGCCGTGGGGTGGATTCCATCGTTCATCATGAGTTCAGGGCGCAGCGCAATATCATCCATGAAGAAGGGCATCAGCGGCAGCTGGTTGGCAGCCGCCAGCTCAGGGAAGATCTGCTCGAACTGGCGCAGGTAGCGGGCTCCGTAATTGCGGGGCAGCTGGATCTGGGTCAGCACGGTTTTCACCTGCTGCGCCTTGGTCAAGGCCACCATGCTGGCCAGGTTGTCACGGGTGATGGCGGGTGCGAACCCGCGCAGCCCGTCGTTACCCCCCAACTCGATCAGCACCCAGTCCGGTTGATGCTCCTTGAGCAGGGCGGGCAGGCGGGCTAGGGCCCCCTGCGTGGTCTCACCGCTGATGCTGGCGTTGACCAGCTGATGCTTGCCGCCCTGCTGCTGCCATTTCTGATTGAGCAGGGCTGGCCAGCTCTGCTCCGCCGGCATCTGATAGCCTGCGCTCAGGCTGTCACCCAGCACCAGCAGGGTCTGGGCCTGTACCGATGAAACCAGGCAACACAAGGCGAACAGGAAACGTGTCATGTATTCAACTCCCATCATTCATTGTCATCAAGGGTCCGGGCAAACGGGATATGTGTGATGATGCCAACACCCAGCATGCATTGTCATTCAATGCCCGGGTGAGCAGGATATACATCATGGGTTCAATCCCCACTTTTTGGCTCGGGCAAACAGGAAACGCATCATGAGTTCAACTCCCATCATTGTCGTCAAGGGTCTGGGCAAAACCGTTCGCCTGGGCCAGGAAAGCCTCACCATCCTTGAAGGGATCGACCTGCAAGTCAATACCGGCGAGACCCTGGCGCTGGTCGGCGCCTCCGGCTCCGGCAAATCCACCCTGCTGGGGCTGCTGGCTGGGCTGGATCTGCCGAGCCAGGGGGATATAGAGATCCTCGGCCAGTCGCTGGTGCAGCTGGACGAGGAGGGCCGTGCCCGCCTGCGTGCCGAGCAGGTGGGCTTCATCTTCCAGTCCTTCCTGCTGCTGCCCACCCTGAGCGCGCTGGAGAACGTCATGTTGCCTGCCGAGCTGCGTGGCGAGACCCGCTGTGAGCCGAGGGCGCGCGAGTTGCTGGCGGCGGTGGGGCTCAGCGAGCGCCTGCACCATCTGCCGCCGCGCCTCTCCGGCGGTGAACAGCAGCGGGTTGCCATCGCCCGCGCCTTCATGACAAGGCCCAGCCTGCTGTTGGCTGATGAGCCGACCGGGAATCTGGACAGCAAGACGGGGGAGACGGTGATCGAACTCTTGTTTCAGCTCAATCGCGAGCACGGCACCACGCTCGTGGTGGTGACCCATGACCACGAGCTGGCCCAGCGTTGTCAGCGGCAACTGGTGATGGCGGCGGGACGACTGGAGACGGATACGGCGACATCCGGTGCCGTCGCGGCTTCCCGAGTCAGGGAGCCGCTATGAGTCGGTGGCGATTGGGAGTGAAGCTGTTGCGGCGGGAAGGCTTCAATGGCGAGCTGCGCTGGTTTGTGCTGGCACTGGCATTGAGTGTGGCCTGTGTGCTCAGCGTGGCCCTGGTGGCGGATCGGCTGGATGCGGGGCTCAAGGCCTCGGGGCGTGACTTTATCGGCGCCGATCGGGCGCTGCGCTCAGCCACACCGGCACCGGCCGCCTGGCTCGAGCAGGCTGAAAAAGCGGGCCTGTCAGTGCAGACCACGGTCAGTTTCAACAGCATGCTGTTTCATGGCGATGCATTGCAGCTGGCCTCTATCCGGGCCGTACCGAGCGATTTCCCCTTCTACGGCAAGTTGGCCCTCAGCCCCCAGCGCGCGCCAGCGCCTGGCGAGATTTGGCTCTCGGCCCGGGTGATGCAGTTACTGGAGGCGAAAATTGGTGATGAACTGGAAGTGGGCAACACCCGGCTCAGTGTGGCGGGCGAACTGGGTCAGGAGCCGGATCAGGGCTTCAGTCCCTTCCTGCTGGCACCCAGGGCCTTGATCCACAGCGCTGACATAGAGGCGACCGGTGCCCTGCTGCCGGGCAGTCGCCAGCAGTGGCGCTACCTGTTCAAGGGGACACGTGAGGACGTTGCCAGCTATGAGCGCTGGCTCAGGCCCCAGCTCAAAGCGGGGCAGAAGCTGATCAAGCCGGACGATCAGGGCTCCCAAGTGGGGCGTTCGCTGGCCAATGCCGAGCGCTTCTTCCGGCTCGCCTCTCTGGCGGGGGTGCTGCTGGGGGCACTGGCCATGGGCATAGCGGTGCGCCACTTCGCCGAGCGCCAGACCAACATGGTGGCGCTGCTCAAGACGCTGGGGGCTTCCCGTCGCACGCTCTGGCAACTGATGGGCACCCTGCTGTTCTCTCTGACGTTGGTGGGGGCGCTAATCGGTCTGGTGGCGGGCAGCGCCATGCAGTGGCTGACCCTGCATCTGCTGGGCAACTTGCTGCCTGCCGATCTGCCACTGCCATCGTGGCGACCCTTTGCCCTCGGTCTGGCGGTCGCCTTCTTCATCACCCTGCTGCTGGCCTTTGTGCCCTTCCTGCGCCTGCTCAAGGTGCCACCGCTGCGGGTGCTGCGCCGTGAGCTGGAAGCGGGGATCCCGCCCTGGCTGGCACTGCCGGTCGCGCTGCTCGGCCTGTTTGGCCTGGTGTGGGGTTTTACCGCCGATGCGACACTGGCGTTGGGGCTGATCGGCGGCATGGGCCTGCTGATGGGG
>NZ_CAWNYS010000057.1:0-12457 GCF_963878295.1 Aeromonas sp. HMWF014
CTTCCTGACCGGTCTGTTTGGTATCAACCTGGGGGGGATTCCGGGGGCCGAGAGCCCGACCGCCTTCTGGGTCTTCTGCGGCTCGCTGGTGGCACTGGCCACCGGGCTGGCCGTCTGGCTCAAACACAGACGCTGGTGGTAAGGAGTCGTCATGACCATATGGCAATCTTTTGGTGTAACCCTGCTGCTGTTGCTGTGCCACACCCAGATCCGGCGGCTGATCCACAAGAGCCTGCTGGCGCTCGGCCAGAGCAGGCAGGTGAGCGAGAACCGGGTGCTCTACGTGGCCCATGTGTTCCACTTCCTGATCGGCTGCGCCACCCTGCTGATCCTGGCCGGGGTGTGGGGGCTCGACTTCTCCCGGCTGGTGGTGCTCGCCTCCTCCTTCTTCGCCGTGCTCGGGGTTGCCATGGTGGCGCAGTGGTCGATCCTCTCCAACATCACCGCCAGCATCACCATCTTTTTCGCCTTCCCCTACAAAATTGGCGACCGGATCCGCATCCTCGACAAGGACGATTCAGTCACCGGTATCATCACCGAGATTGGTCTGTTCTACCTGCAGGTGCGCGATGACAACGGCGATCTTGTCACCTATCCGGCCAACTTGATCCTGCAAAAACCGGTCAGGCGGCTGGATGGCAAGGGGGCAGAACCGCTGCAACCGGAATGAAAAAAAGCTCCTTACGGAGCTTTTTTTGTTTTGAATGTCGCTCAGCGTTCGAAGAAGCGATAGAGATGTTCGACCTGGATCGGGCAATCCGCCACCAGATGTACGTGCTGGCGGGCCTCTTCGACCGAGCCGAAATAGCGGGGGCAACCCAGGGTGTCTGTCATCTCGTACAACCAGCCATCTTGGCCCCTGAACTCCACTATCCAGCCCGGCAGTATGGCATCCTGCAGGATCTCGGCTTCCTTGAAGGCTTGCTGCTGGTAGAGCAGGCGAAGTTCGCTGACTGTCATGACGTCCTCCTGTGACTCATAGCGTCTCTTCAAGTCTAGTGGCTGGGGCTGGTGGCGGCCCGGATCATTTGGCCGTGTTCAGGCACTCCCAAGCCCAGCGAATGCGGATGAAGGTCTCGGCATCGCCACCGCGATCCGGGTGGTGCTGCAGTGCCAACTCGCGCCAACGGCGGCGGATTGTCTCCTGGCTGGCATTGGCGGTCAGCTCGAACAGGGCCAGTGCCTCCACCCTGTGTCCCGCGCCATCATAACGACGCCAGAAGCGGGTAAGCAGTGCTTCAACCTCTGCTCGGTCGGTCTGCCAGAACACCTGCCAGTCGAGATAGTAGCTGCGCAAATTTTCGCCAATGGCAAAGGTGTGGCTGGCATCTGGGACATTCGTCAGCGGTTCGAGCCGGATATCCAGGGTGCTGATCACCAGCCACCACCCCTCTTGCCAGAGTTCGGCTTGCAGCTGGTAGAGGGCGTTCATGATCAGGAAGTTGACCCGAAACAGCTGCAACTGCTCATCGTCGGCCAGCACCGGAATGGCCCCCTGTTGGCGCAGGGCGGACATCAGCTCGTGCACCTTGTAGCTGCCCGCCGCCTGTTGCAGCAGGGCTAGCAGAGGGGCTATCAGAGGGTTGGTGCTCTGGTCACTCATCACATTCGATTCCTCCGGGTGAGGTGGCTCTTTGTCTGTGGTGTCCGCGGTGCGCTACGTACAGACGAGGTGGTGATGGATCAGAGTGACATTCACTACGGGGCAGGGCAAGGCGCTGTGGCAAGGGAGGCGAAGAAAAAGACCGCCAGCTGGGCGGTCATGAGATTGAGCCGGATTAGATGGGGCTCTCTTTGTGGAGATCGGTGACACAGTCGGCCACCGCCAGCACCAGCGCCGAGCGCACCACCTGATCGAGCCGGTTGAGCTGCATCTGGTAGAAGGCCCAATCCTCTTCGCTGGTAGGGGGCGCCAGTTTCATCATGCCACCCTGATTGACGCCGTGCAGACGGTCGAGCAGGTCGCGGATCGGCTTGTCGCTGAAGCGGTAATCCTTGGGGTCGCGCACCAGAAAGTCGCGGATCTTGAGATAAGCCTCCAGATCCTGATAGCGCTCGAGGGAGATGAGGCCGAGGGCGAAGATGAGCTTGAGGCGTACCTCCAGCTGGCCGAGAGGGCCGCTCTGGTTGAGCAAGGGTTCGATGGCGTATTTGACGGCATACTCCTCCTGACGGAACGCGCGTCGCATCAGGGAATCGACCGCTTCTTCCAGGATGGTCACGGCTTCGAGAAAGAAGCCGCGGGGGCCATCCTGCTCGTTCAGTCGTTCCAGTACTTCATCTTCCTGGTGTGTGGTCATAGGTGTATAGGGTCCAGCTGACAAAGGAGAGAGAGTGCCTCTCTCCCGGTTTTTATCGTATGGGGCTCATCCCCTTGCCATTCAAGCGCTTGGCACGCTATCAGGGCTGGCTGAATGCGCCGCAAGCAGGGTCATTACAAGGTTTCGTAACGGGCGACAATGGCGCGAACCACCTCGCTCTCTTCATCCAGGCCGGTGACGTGGGCCAGCGCTTTGGCCGGGCCAAGCTCCGCCAACAGGTGTTGCAACTCCACCGCCTGCGGGTCATCGGCATTGCGATAGTGCAGCGCCGCGGCGATCCCCTCCTGCAACTGCTCGCTCGGCAGGCCGTACTCCAGCGTGCCGAGCAGCGGTTTCACCAGCCTGTCTCCCGCCGCCAGTTTGCGCAGCGGCTGACGGCCGACCCGGTCAATTTCGTCCACCAGATAGGGGTTGGCGAAACGGGCCAGGATCTTCTCTATGTAGGCGGCATGCAGGCCGGGATCGAAGCCGTAGCGTTTCACCAGTACGGCCCCGCTCTCCTCCATGGCACGGCGCACCTTGCTACGGATCAGCGGATCCTCGATCGCCTCGCGGATGGTGCGATAGCCCCGCAACTTGCCGAGATAGGCGGTGACGATGTGGCCGGTGTTGAGGGTGAACAGCTTGCGCTCGACGAAGGCCATCAGGTTGTCGGTGGGTTCCATACCCGCCACCTGCGGCAGCTCCCCCTTGAACTGGGTCTGATCGACGATCCACTCGCTGAAGCTCTCCACCGTCACTTCCAGCGGATCATCGTTGGCAGCCGCGGCGGGCGGTACGATGCGATCCACCGCCGAGTCGACAAAGCCGACGCAGGATTCGAGCGTGGCATGATACGCGACCGGCAGGTGCTTGAGTACCTCCTGCTTGAGATGCGTGGTGCCGCGCACCATGTTCTCGCAGGCGATGACGTTGAGGGGGGTCAGGTTGCCGGCATCGAAGCGGGCCTGCAGCCCCTTGGCCAGGGTGCTGGCAATCTTGTCCAGAATATTGGGGCCGACCGCGGTGGTGACCAGATCGGCGGTGATGATGCGGGCGATCACCTCGTGACCGGCGGAGCTGACCGCCGCCACGTTGCGCACCACGTCCAGTTTCTGATCCGCCCCCACCACGTGCACCTTGTACTCCTGGCTGTGGTTGAGCTGATCGATCAGGGTCTCGTTGACGTCGGCGAAGGTGACCTGATGACTGGCGTCCGCCAGCAGTTTTCCGATGAAGCCACGACCGATGTTACCAGCACCAAAATGCAATGTTTTCATAAAATTAACCTCTTTAACCAAAGACGATGAAGGACGATTACGCCGCATGCTCGGCACCCAGCAGATCCAGAAACTCCTGGGGATCCGTGGTGCTGGCCAGCCGGTCGATGAGACCGGGTTCATCCAGTGCATTGGTCAGGCGGGTTATCACCTGCATGTGTTCGTCGTTGCACGCGGCGATGCCGATCACCAGTCGCGCCACCTCGTCCGCAGCTTCACCAAAGGCGACGCCGGCCGGATACTGGCAGATGACGATGCCGGTACGCTTGACGAACTTCTTGGCGGCGATGGTGCCATGGGGCACGGCGATAGATTCGCCGAGGTAGGTGGAGACCAGCTGCTCGCGCTCCAGCATGGCGTTGACATAATCGGGTGCCACGTAGCCCCGCTCCGCCAGCAGCTTGCCGGCAGTCCGGATGGCGGCCTCCTTGTTGTCCGCTTTCAGTCCCAGATGCACGTCCTGACGGCTCAGGGTGAACACCTCGCTGGCCTGCGGCGCGTAGCTGTCGTCGTTGGCCGCCACCAGCAGCTGCGGGGTGGCGACGTCATCGTTGGCGGCCCGGGTCAGGCTCTGTACCAGCTCCTGATAGAGGCCGTTGTCGAGGAAGTTGGTGAGCGAGATATGGTGGGCGTTCGGCGCATGGCGACGGGCCCGCTCGGTCAGATCCTTGTGGGTGATGACCCAGTCCACCTGATCGTCGAGCTGATCGATGGCGCGGTTGGTGACACTGATGTCGAGCCCGGCGGCCTGCACCCGCTTGCGCAGCATGCCGGCACCCATGGCGCTGGAACCCATGCCCGCATCGCAGGCAACCACGATATTGCGCACCGCCATCAGTTCACCGCCCGGCTTCTTGGCCGCTGCGGTCTCGGGCTTGCCGCCCTTCATGGCTTTCATCTTGCGAGTGGCTTCACCCAGCGCATCGGCCTCGTCCGCTTCCGGCTGCTGGGCACGAACGAACACGGCGGCGACCAGGAAGGAGACCAGGGTCGAGCTGATGATGGAGAGCGCGACCCCGATCAGGGAGGCTTTCGGCGTCATCAACAGCACGGCGAAGATGGAACCCGGTGAGGCAGGGGAGACCAGACCGGCGTTGAACAGGGTCAGGGTGAAGACCCCGGTCATGCCACCGGCGATCACCGCCAGAATGAGGCGCGGGTTCATCAGCACATAGGGGAAGTAGATCTCGTGAATGCCGCCGAAGAAGTGAATGATGGAGGCGCCAGCCGCGGACTGCTTGGCGGCACCACGGCCGAACACCATGTAGGCCAGCAGCACGCCCATGCCCGGGCCCGGGTTCGCTTCAATCAGGAAGAAGATGGAGCTGCCGTGCTCGGTCGCCTGCTGGATCCCCAGTGGCGAGAAGATACCGTGGTTGATGGCGTTGTTGAGGAACAGGATCTTGGCCGGTTCGACGAAGATGGAGGTGAGCGGCAGCATGTGGTTTTCCACCAGGAAGCCGACGCCACCGGCCAGCACGCCGGAGAGCACCTTGACGAAGGGGCCGATCACGAAGAAGGCGAGGATCGCCAGCAGCATGCCGATGAGGCCAGCGGAGAAGTTGTTGACCAGCATCTCGAAGCCGCTCTTGACGCGCCCTTCCATCGCCTTGTCGAAGCGCTTGATGGCCCAGCCACCGAGCGGGCCGACCATCATGGCGCCCATGAACATGGGGATGTCTGTCCCCACGATGACGCCCATGGTGGTGATGGCACCGACCACGCCGCCGCGCTCACCGCCCATCAGTTTGCCGCCGGTGTAGCCAATCAGCAGCGGCAGCAGGTAGGTGATCATGGGGCCGACCAGCTTGGCCAAGGTGTCGCTTGGCAGCCAGCCGGTGGGGATGAAGAGGGCGGTAATGAAGCCCCAGGCGATGAAAGCGCCTATGTTGGGCATGACCATATTGGACAGGAAGCGTCCAAAATTCTGTATCTTGACTTTGGTATCCGGTGATAACATGTCGGGACCCCGTTTTAAGCCTGTTTGATTAAAAGTGGTAGTCGGGATGACGGGTTTTGCCGAACCTTCATCCCAGTCGTCTAAGCAACTTCAATCTACCAGCTTGTGATCACATTAGGTTGAAAACGGGGTGCCTTGTGACGCACCTCTCAAATATCCAGGCTACCCCCCTCCCTTGATAGTGACCTTGATCACATACAGGCGTTGTAGTTTGGCTACATATCGATCTTCCCTGCTGATAACACACATTTAATGTGATTAAGATCACCTTATTTGGCTTGCGCAATCCCGCAGTCAGTGTGATGTCTGTCACAAACGCATTATTTGTATTCAAATGGGGCAATTGAAGTGACCTCCAATGAGAGGGGAAGGACGATGAATCCTTCGCTTTATACTGTTAATGGCAAATGAGTTAATTATTTTGTAGCCCACTTTCAGTTTCCCACTCAGCTTCTTCAGTCGCATTCCCCCCTCCAGCAGGCCCCGATCGAAGCGTTGACGCAACAGATTGGCAAATAGTGCGCCGCCAGAGCTGGGTCTCCGGCACACCCATGCCGAGCCTGTCAGCACGTATAAAAAAGCCCGCAGAGTTGCGGGCTTATGGATATCCAGTTGTTGACGCCGGGTTTAGTCCGCCTTGGGAGCTGTCTCGGCAGGGGTCTCAGCGCTCTCGGCCACCGGTGCTTCCGGTGCCGGGCCCGGCACCAGCTCGACCGCCGGTTTGGCGATGAGGGAGCGAGTCTCTTCCACCGCTTCGCTCAGCTTGACCTCGATGATCTGGCCCAGCTCGTAGACCACCTCGGTCTTGTCCAGATAGACGCGGCCGTTGTCCCAGTTGCATTCCAGGCGATCCTTGTTGTCGAGGATATGGCGAGCAGGCATGAAGACCACGGCTCCGTTCTCCTGCAGACGTAGCTTGAGACCGGCACGCATCACGTCGATGATCTCGGCGTTGAACACCTTGTCGGTGCCGGCATCGGCCTTGAGGTAACGGACATAGAGCCAGTCACCGATGTCGCGCTCCACCATGCGGTGCAGGCGGCGACAGGCGGTCAGGTGATCGGTCAGTTCCTGGCTCGGGCGCTCGCCCGGGGTTTTGCCGGCGATGACGGCCTTGAGCAGGCGATGGTTGACCATGTCGCCGTATTTGCGGATCGGGGAGGTCCAGGTGGCGTAGGCATCCAGACCCAGGCCGTAGTGGGCACCCGGCTCGGCGGACATCAGCGCATAGCTCTGGAAGCGGCGGATCTTGCCATCCAGCCAGCGGGTATCCAGGTTGTCGATCCAGCGGCGCAGGGCGCAGAAGCCCGACAGGCTGGCGATCTCGTCGCGTTCGAACGGGGCGTCGGCGCTTTTCAGCAGGTCGATGGCGCCGTCGAGGGACTCTTCATCGAATCCTGTGTGGACGTTGAAGATGCCGTAGCCGACACTTTTGCCCAGCACGCGACCGGCGCAGATGTTGGCGGCGATCATCGACTCTTCGATCATGCGGTTGGCGATGCGGCGCGGCTCCACGTGGATGGCCAGCACGGCGCCGTTCTCACCCAGCTCGAAGTCGTAGTCGGGTCTGTCCGGGAACACCAGCGCATGCTCGGTGCGCCATGCGATGCGCGCCTCTGTCATGGCTTTCATCAGCGGCAGCTGGGCCATGACGCCTGCGTCTATGGTCAGCTCCTTGCCATGCTCGGCCCAATCGGAGACCTCGTCATAGTTGAGACGGGCATGGGAGATGATACGGGCGGCGAAGAATTCGGTCTCTTCCAGCAGCAGGCCATCTTCGGCGATCAGCAGGCGGGCGCACAGGGTGTTGCGCTCCTCACCCTCTTTCAGGGAGCAGAGCTCGTCGGAGAGGGTGCGCGGTATCATGGGCACGTTGCGGCCCGGCATGTAGACGGTAAACGCGCGCTGGGCGGCTTCCTTGTCCAGCTCGCTGCCTTCGGCCACATAGGCGGTCGGATCGGCGATGGCGACCAGCAGTTCCCAGCCGTTGTCCAGCTTGCGGATGGCCAGGGCGTCATCCATGTCCTTGGTTTTGGCGCCGTCGATGGTGAAGAAGGGGACCGCAGTCAGGTCGGTGCGCGGCAGCTCTTCCTCCTTGATGACATTCCACTCGGGCAGATCGGCCGGTTCAATCTGGGCCAGGTTGTGGCGCGCCAGCACTACCCACCAGGGCACGTTGTGGTCTTCCTGATCGGCGATTTTGTGGCTGATCTCGGCGGAGAAGTTGCCATCACTCAGGGCGTGACGCTTGAGGGTCGCAACTACCCAGTCCCCTTCCTGGAAGGACTTCTCATCCAGACCCTTCTTGGCGCGGGCCTTGATGGCATCCTTGATCAGCGGATGGTCCGGCACCACGTTGAGGCGATCGCGGAACATCTTCACGCGACCGACGAAGCGGGTCACCGCCTGCTCCAGCAGGGCATCCGGCTCGGCCACTTCCTTCTCTTTTTCGGTACGGATCAGGGCGCTCACCCGGTCACCGTGCATCACCTTCTTCATGTAGGGAGGCGGTACGAAATAGCTGGTCTTCTCATCGACTTCCAGAAAGCCGAAGCCCCGGTCCGAGGCGCGGATCACACCCTCTTTCTTGGGGATGTTTTCGCGGATTTGTTGCTTGAGCTGGGCCAGCAGCGGATTGTCTTGGAACATAAGTGAGGAACCTGAGTGGAGACCTGATGAAGAAACGCCCAGCACTATACGTTTTTACCCCTCCAAAGCCAAGGTGAATGGCCCCGTCAACCCCTGCACAGTGCGTGGCGCCCCTGATCGATCAGGCGCTGGGAGATCTGTTTGTGCAGCCCACGCTCCAGCACCCAGCGGTGCCAGTAGAGGCGCTCGACGAGCTGATGCTGAGGGCTGAGATCGAGCAGGCTCCCCTGGGCCAGCTGCTGGCGGATCTGCAGTTCGGGGATGAGGCAGTAGGCGAGCCCCTGCTCGGCCATGGCGACGAAGGCCTCCGACGAGCGCACCGTGTGGCAAGGGTAGCCGCCGGGTTCCAGCCCGAAGTGGCGCGTCATGAAGCTCACATGCATGTCGTCGCGCTGATCGAAGGCCACCGCCGGCGCCTTGGCCAGCGTTGCCTGGGTCATGCCATTGGGAAAATGGCGGGCGACGAAGGCAGGGCTGGCGGTGAGCAGGTAGCGCATCTCGCCTAGCTCGTCGACGCAGCAGCCCGCCAGTGGCTGGCCGTGCAGGCTGACAGCGCCGAAGGCCTGCCCCTCACGCACCCGGTCCAGGGTGCGGCACTCGTCATCCACTAGCAGGTTCAGTTCGATGGGATGCTGTTCCAGCAAGGGGGCCAGGGCCGGCAGGAACCAGGTCGCCAGGCTGTCGGCGTTGACCGCTATGCTGACCCGGATCGGGGCCTGCGGTTCGTCAGGATCGATCTCGCCGGCCAGCTCCAGTTCCAGCTGACGCACCTGGCGGTAGTGGGCCAGCAGCTTCTGGCCAAGGGGGGTCGCCTGCAGCGGCTGGCTGCGAATGAGCAGCGGCTCGGCGAATTGCTGCTCCAGCTGCTTGATGCGCTGGGAGATGGCGGACTGGGTGATGTGCAGACGCTGGGCGGCCCGCTCGAAGTTCTGTTCCTGCATCACGGCATCCAGCGCCAGCAGCAGCTTGTAGTCCAACGCCTTCATCAGTATTCCTTATCCGTAAAGGTATTTAGAAGGGATGCTACTGGAGTGGCGGCGGCAGGACAACGCTGCGCTGGCCATATCGCCGACAGGCCCGGCTGGCGTGGTGTGCGGGGTGAAGCAGGTTTGTCACTGTGAGATGTGACAGTGGTGGTCAAAAGATATTCAGTGGATACTCCTTTTCGTCCGTTTTTGCATGGGGTGGAAACGGGCCATAGCGAGCACTTTTAATCCCGGGCATTACCCCGGGATTTTTTTATGGTGATTATCACTCAGTGACCAGCTCACGGGCATCGGCATACTCGCCCTGCATGGGCTGGCCGACAGCACGGGCGAAGCGTTCATCCAGGTGGAAGCGTATGCCGACCCCGCGCACTGCGCCCAGATCCACCGCCTGACGGTGGCCGAGCCGCTCCATAGGCAAACCTAGGCGACGAAAGATTCGTTCGGCTGGCATACTTGCTACGCCAATGACCTCCTTTATGTTATTGGTTTGGGCAAAGGCATAAACCTCGCGCAGTAGGACGCAGGTAAGTTCGCTTACCCCGTTGCCCATGCGCGGTGCCCGGTTGGCGTCGATGGCAAGGCGGGTCAGTTCCCACACGTCGTTGCTACGTGGCGCCATTTCGCCAGCGAGGGCGGTGGGGAAGATGCTGGGCAGCATGTAATCCTGGGCGCAGCTGAGCAGCCGGATGCAGCCACATAGGCCTTCGTCATCTTCGATCAGCACCCAATGGGTGTCGGGGGTGTCGAAGCCGTCTCGTTCCAGGCCACGGTGAGACTCCACATCCCAGCCTAGGCGGTCGGAAAAGACGCGCTTTCTAAAACGATAGAGTTCATTCTCCAACTCATAGCGTGGGTGATCTCTCAATTTTCCTGTGAAAACAAGCATTCAGGTGTCTCCATTTCAATGTTCGGCGCTATAATCGAGGCCCTGGCCAGGGGGGCTAGCATATGAAACAAGACCAACTGTTTGAGTACCTTGAACACTTCACTTCGGTAACTGACGGGGATCGTCTGGCCGAGTTGATCGGTCGATTCACGATCGACATGGGTTACGACTATTACGGATTTACGCTGATCATTCCCATGTCGATGCAAAGGCCCAAGGTGGTGCTGTTCAATCAGTGCCCCGATTCCTGGGTGCAGGCCTATACGGCTAACCATATGTTGGCTTGTGATCCCATCATCCAGTTGGCTCGCAAGCAGACCTTGCCCATTTATTGGAACCGACTGGATGAACGGGCGCGTTTTCTGCAAGAGGGAAGTCTTGATGTGATGGGGTTGGCGGCGGAGTTCGGGCTGCGCAACGGCATTTCGTTTCCACTGCACGGTGCGGCGGGGGAAAACGGCATACTGTCGTTCATCACCGCCGAGCGGGCGTCAAGCGATCTGCTGCTGGAGTCCTCGCCCATCCTCTCCTGGATGTCCAACTACATCTTCGAGGCGGCGATTCGGGTTGTGCGGGTCAGTCTGCGGGAAGATGACCCTCAGGAGGCCCTGACTGACCGGGAGACCGAATGCCTGTTCTGGGCCAGTGAAGGGAAAACGTCGGGTGAAATTGCCTGCATACTGGGGATCACGGAACGTACCGTGAACTACCACCTCAATCAGGTTACCCGTAAAACGGGGTCGATGAATCGCTACCAAGCCATCGCCAAGGGGGTGAGCAGTGGCATTTTGCTGCCCAATCTGGAGCAGGTCGTGGTCACCAACTTCCCCAAGCTGATGCAATAAAACCTGATGATTCTCGGGGCAGAGCGACAGGCTCACAATTGTCAGATCATGCAATTGACAGTTGGTTCCGGATGGAATTCATTCCTGCCCTCAGGATTTCGCTTTATTAGAGAAATGAATCAGTCAGCAGATTAATGAATTTCTCTGAACATAGTGCCGACTTTATAGTACTGTCCACTCATTCTGCTGGACGGTTCATTCATGTTTGCAACTATCCTGCAAGGCTTCACTCTCGGCCTTGCCATGATCATTCCCATCGGTGCCCAGAACGCCTTCGTGTTGAGCCGGGGCATCCACCGTAACCACCATCTGTTGGCGGCGACGCTCTGCTGTCTGTGCGATCTCATCCTGATCGGAATTGGGGTCTTCGGTGGGGCCAATCTGCTGGCGGCGAGCCCCCTGGGTCTGGCGCTGCTGACCTGGGGTGGCGTGCTGTTTCTCGGCTGGTTCGGCATTCGCTCCCTGCGCAGTGCCTGGCGGGGGCAGGGGGCTGCACTGGCGGACTCGCCCCGGTTGATGGGGTTAAAGAGCGTGCTGGCCATGACGCTCGGGGTGACGCTGCTCAATCCTCACGTCTATCTGGATACCCTGATGCTGCTCGGCTCCTTCGGCAGCCAGTTTGCCGAGGAGTTGCGACCGGCCTTTGCAGCCGGGGCCATGTTGGCCTCCCTGGTCTGGTTCTACAGCCTGGCATTTGGCGCGGCTGCGCTCTCGCCCTGGCTTGCCCGCGGCAGGGTCCAGCAAGCTATTGATACTATTGTTGGTTTCATCATGCTGGGGTTGGCGTTGCAACTGGTTAGCGGAACTTTGCTGACCTCATAAGGCTTTTTTTGTGTCGTACCTCATAAAAATTAATCCCAGCTTCATGCCCTGACATATTCGTCTGTTAAATTCCTGCCGCTGGTAAAGCGACACTCATAATAAAAGGAACAAAACAGTGAATAAAACCATGAAGCTGGGTGCTATTGCAGCCATAGTGCTGTTGTCTGCCTGTAGCAACGAAAACGACAGCAAGGCGCAACCGGGAACGGTTGCCCTGCGTCTGATCCAGACCTCCGATATTCACTCCAACGTGCTGGGGTTCGACTACTACCAGAACAAGGAGGATCGCAAGTTTGGCTTCTCCCGCACCGCGCTGCTGATCCGCGCGGCCCGCGCCGAAAACCCCAACAACCTGCTGCTCGACAATGGTGACCTGATCCAGGGCACGCCGCTGGCGGATTACATCTTCGAGCAATCCGGTGCCGGCTACCTCGACAAGCAGGCCCATCCGGTGTTCAAGGCCATGAACGAGATGGGCTATGACGCCGGCAACCTGGGTAACCACGAGTTCAACTACGGGCTGGATTACCTCGCCAAGACACTGCAGGGCGCCAAGTTCCCCTATGTGAACGCCAACGTGTTCGAGGCGGGTGCCTTCAAACGCGATGCCAAGGGGCAAATAGACTGGAGCGGCAACAAGTTCAAGCCTTATCTGCTGCTTGAGCGCAAGGTGAAGGATGACAAGGGCCAGTTGCAGACCGTTAAGGTGGGCATACTGGGACTGAC
>NZ_CAWNYS010000057.1:12467-13907 GCF_963878295.1 Aeromonas sp. HMWF014
CTGGAGGGCAAGGTGGTGGTGGCCGACATGGTCGAGACCGCCAATCACTATGTGCCCGAGCTGCGCGCCAAGGGCGCTGACATTGTGGTAGTGGTGGCGCATACCGGCATCAACGCCAGCAGCTACGAGGCCATGATGGAGAACTCCGCCTGGCATCTGGCCAAGGTGCAAGGGGTGGATGCCCTGATGCTGGGTCATGCTCACAAGAACTTCCCGGGCGACTTCCCGGATCTGCCGGAGGTGGACAACCAGGCCGGCACCCTGCGCGGTGTACCGACCGTGATGCCTGGCTACTGGGGCAATCACCTCGGTATCATAGACCTCACTCTGGAGCAGGTGGGTGGCAAGTGGCAGGTGAAACAGAGCCAGGCCAGCCTGCGCAAGATTGACTCCAGCGAAGGCAGCGCCGTGGATCAGCGGGTTGTGGATCTGGTGCAGGCGGATCACGACGCCACCAACCAATGGCTGGATGAGCCGCTCGGCAAGATCACCTCCTCCATCCATAGCTTCTTCGCTCTGGTGCAGGACGACCCTTCGGTGCAATTGGTGAGCGATGCCCAGCGTCGCTACGCCGAGCAGCTGCAACAGGACGGTCTGCTCAAGGAGCCCTACCCGATCCTGTCGGTGGCGGCGCCCTTCCGTGGCGGTCGCAATGGCATCAACGACTTCACTTATGTGGCCCAGGGTGACATCTCCCTGCGCAACGTCTCTGACCTCTACATCTATCCGAATACTTTGCAGGTGGTCGAGGTGAATGGTGCCACCGTCAAGGAGTGGCTGGAGATGAGCGCCGGTCAGTTCAACCAGATCGACACCGGCAAGAAAGAGGTGCAGTGGCTGGTGAACGAAAAGTTCCCCACCTACAACTTCGACGTGATCGATGGGGTGAACTACGAGGTGGATATCACCCAGCCGGCCCGTTACAGCAAGGAAGGGCTCAAGGTCAGCGATGGTCAGCGCATCAGCGCGCTCACCTTCAACGGTCAGCCCATGGATCCGGCCCAGAAGTTCTACGTGGTGACCAACAACTACCGTGCCAGCGGTGGCGGCCACTTCCCGGGTGTCGACGGTAGCAACATAGTGCATGAAGATCCCTCCGAGACACGGGAGATCATAGCCCAGTACCTGAAGGCCCAGTCTGCTGACAACCCGGGTGGTTTCAGCCCTGCGGCCAACAACAACTGGCACATGAAGGCTCTGCCGGCCAACGTGGACGTGCGGCTCTACTCCTCCCCCCGCGAAGAGGCCAGGCAGCTGGCTGGCGCGGATCTGGAGTACAAGTCCACCCTGCCGATGGACGATGCCCAGCACCCCGGCTACGCCATCTTCCGGCTGATCCGTCAGTAATACCTGACTGAAACCGGCGATAAAAAAAGCCCTCGCAGTGCGAGTAATGCCAGTCAGTTAAGCCTGACTGGCATTGTTTTTATTGGTTTTTTT